>JAKUOU010000028.1:0-9343 GCA_022451065.1 Pedosphaera sp.
CCTACCCCGACAGCAGTAATCTTAATTGCAGCTCGTCGATTGACTTTCATTGTTCAATAAAAACGTCAGGGCAACTCGGCCAGATTTAGTTTGCGGTAATCAATGCCCATGTCGCGACTACCGTGCAACTGGATGCCAACAGGTCCTTCCTTGATGGCAGAGTCTGACTTGTAGGTCATCACTTTTTCGCCCTGCAACCAGACGGTGTATTCCTTGCCGATGGCCTGGATGCGCATCGTATTCCAGTCCTTCGCTTTGAGTAGTTTTTTGATGTTTTTGGCCTCGACCGGATAGCCTTTGCCAGGGATGTAAGGCGAGCAGGTCATGTCGCGTTTGAGAGAACCGGAGATGCCGATTTGAATTTGGTCCTGGGTGCGAACGTGCACACCGCTGTCCACGATGCCTTCGCCAAAACGAAAATCAAATTCCATCACAAAGTTGCGGTACTTCTTTTTGGACCAAAGAACGGAACCTTTCTTCTGCGGACCGCTCTGGATTTTCAACACACCATCCACGGCCTTGTACCATCCGGCCTCATCATTGCCCTTGGGCACCTCCCAACCTGAGAGATTCTTTCCGTTGAAGATCGGATTGAGTTTCGGCTCGGCAAACACTCCGCCTGCGAGCCCGAGCATGATCACACCACAAAGAAGATTGGAGTTCATGTCCGGCATTGTGCCCGATTACCCTTGCGAAGCAAGCCCGCAGGGGCTTTACAGATTGACCGTTGTGAACACCGTGGGCCTGAAGTCGAATTCAAAAGCTACTTCAGAGTGGAAGGCCTGGGCATGTTGGTCAAAAAGGGAGCCTGGGTGCGGCGCAGTTCATCAACGGCCTTTCCGCGATAGATCTTTAGGCGCTTGGTGTGGCGCGGCTGAAGCGCGAGGTTCTTTAATTCCTCGGGATCTCGATCCAGATCGTACAGTTCCTCAACCTCTCCCTCGATGAAGTTACGCACGTACTTGTAGCGGCCCTCGGCGATCATCACGTACCACGGCACGCCCGGCCCGTGGTAGAGCCTGGGGTCATCCGCCGGCGGAATCTTGGCTGTGGCCGAGCCATAGATCTTGCCCGTGTGAACGAGCATAGCAGGCGCAGTGCGCTGAGCCTTGGGGTCTTCCAAGAGCGGACTAAGGTCTTCCCCGTGCATTTCCCATGGCAGCGGCAGACCGGCCTGGGCAAAAAAGGTTGGCGGCAAATCCACACCACTTACCGGCTCGGTCACCACGCGCCCGGCTGTCTTTTCCGCCATGACCGCCGGCAGCCGGATGATCAGGGGTGCGCCTACTGTCGCATGGTATGGCCCCACCTTGGACTTAAAACCGTGCTGACCCCACGCGAAGCCTTGATCCGAGGTGAAAACGATCAATGTGTTCTCGTCCTGCCCGCTCTCTTTGAGCGCCTGCAGCACTCGCCCCACACCTTCATCGATCGCGCGCACACCCTCGTGATATTGCCTGATCCAGTCACGCAATGGCCGGCCAGGAATGTCCTTCATACCCACCGGCCCTAACTCGCGCACCTTCTTTTCCACCGGCTCACCGTTCTTCGGTTCCCAATGTTCCATCTTTTGAACATACTTTGGCTTGCCCAATCGCGGGGGGTATACGTCCTTTGGAACCGGCACTTTGGCCGCCTTGTAATTTCCCTTGTGACGGTCGGCCGGCGTAAAGGGCCCGTGAACTGCGCCATAGCACAGCCACAAGTACCACGGCTTTTCCTTGTCCCGTCCCTTGCCATTGATGAACTCCTCCGCCCACTTCGTGTAGTTGTCGGTGGTGTATCCCTTCACCAGCTGAGCCGTGCCACCGTTAAACTCTGTAAGCTGGTCGTGGTAGTAGTTCGGCGAGTTCTTCACATACTTCGGCCGATTCCAGATGATCTGATAGTCCCAGTCGCGACCGTACCCGCCGTCGACGCCCGTGTGCCACTTGCCAATCTGCGCGGTCACGTAACCGTGCTGGCGAAACATCGCCGGCCAGAACGGGGACAGCTTCGGATCATAAGCGCTACCCGGGTACTCCCCTTCCATGCGCATTGACTCAACGCCGTGCTGGTGATGACCGGTGAGCATTGTCGCGCGTGAAGGCATGCACCACGAGCCGATGTACGCCCGCGCAAACCGCACGCCCGACTTGGCTAGCGCGTCGATGTTCGGCGTCTTTACAAAATCAAACGCATCCTCATAGCACCCCACCGTGCGCGTCGACTGGTCGTCCGTGTAAATGAATAAAATGTTGGGTTGCTGTGCCGCCGACGCCAGCAGGGGAAGGCTCAACGCAACAAATGCGAGAGTGCGGATCATGTTATTTCTTCTTAAGAATATTCCTCTTGTTACGACGCTTTGCGCCCTGCCTCTCGCTAGCTTTCAATTCAGTCTCCACGCCCTGATCGCCCTGACTCTTCATCCAGGCCTCCAACTTACTCCGCAGGCGGATGATGTGTTTTTCGGTGCCGGTTTGGCCAGCAATGTTTGCTAGCTCAAGAGGATCCTTCTGCATGTCATACAATTCAACGGCCGGCCGATTCTGATAGGCGTGCACCAAACGCCTGGCCGTCGCGTCACCCGTCTTGGCCTTAGCTACCATCGATTGAAAGGCCGGCGATCTGGTGCAGGCATTGGTGAACTTACTCTGGTGGTTCAGGTTTAGGATCAGCTTGTAGCGCGTATCACGCACTGAGCGTATGGCGTAGGCGTCAGTGCCATTGATGATTCCGTGTGTGGTCATGATGCCGAATACATGCCTCTTGTGCGTCTCACTCTCACCTCTCAGTACTGACAGAAAACTCCGACCATCAACCGGTGACACCGGCTCGCCACCAGCCACGTCGATGAAAGTAGGTGTCACGTCTACGTACTCCACCATCGCGTCGGTTGTCGTACCCGCCTTCACCTTGCCTGGCCAGCGGACAATCATCGCCGACTGAAGGCCGTGGTCGTAACAGGTCCATTTCGCAAACGGAAAGGCGTTACCCTGCTCGCTCACCACCATTACCAGGGTGTTATCTGCCAGCCCGTGCTTGTCCAGCAACGTCATGATCTCCCCCACCTGCGAATCGTAATAGGTAATCTCCGCGAGGTACCTCGAGAAATCCTCGCGTACCCGCATTGTATCCACGATGTAGGGCGGCAGTTTCACCTTTGCTGGAGGATATACCGAAGCATCACCCTTGTTCCATGGGCTGTGCGGTTCATTCGAGCAGGCGAACAGACAGAAAGGCTTGCCACCCTTAGCCGTCTCCGCGAACAGCCGGTCGATGTACTCCATGTCAGGGTTCTTCCCGCCACCAAAATTTTCAAACGGGAACACCTCCGGTGGGTTAATGTGTGTTTTACCCGTCTGGGTAACACGATAGCCCAGCGGCTTGAGGTGATGAACGATACTTTTCACGTGTGGGTAGGCGCGTGTGTGGTTCGGCCATGCCCCGCTCTTTACCGGGTAGAGCCCCGTATAGATGTTGTGCCTCGTCGGCGAACACATGGGTGCGGCCTGAAAGCAGTGTGTAAAACGCATGCCCTGCAATGCCAATCGGTCGATATTTGGGGTCTTCGCCTGTCCGCCGTAGCAGCCAATGTCACGAAAAGTACAATCATCCGCAACAATGAAAACCAAGTTGGGTTTTTCAGCCACTATCTGGGTTGGTAACAGCGCAGCTGCAAGAATCAGGATTGAGTTAATACGGATACACATGGGATTTGGAGCGGTTTAATTCGTAGTACTAGATCGCCTCCTGTTGCCACGCCGATTTTTTCGACGGTCGATTGCTTCTTTTTCCACTTTCTGAACATACGCCTCACGAAAGGTTTTGTCTTGGCGTTTGTGAAACACTTCAAGCATGGGATCTTTTGTACGTTTCATCCAGCCCTCGAGTTCGGAGCGTAAACTCGGCAGGGCGGCTTGATGTTTAGCATGGTTAATGAGGTTATTCAGGCAGTCGGGGTCGTTTGTCACGTCGTACAACTCCTCAGGTACCCGGTGCTTATATAAGTCCAATCGCTTGGCCAGTCGTTTGTCCTGCTTGGCCAAGGCGACCAGACGACGGTAGGTCACGGTGCCGGTGGTCGCAGTAGCGAATACGCGCTCGCCGTTGGACCAAGGGTTAAAGATGTAGAGATACCGCTTGGTCTGAGCCGCCCGCATGGGATCACGTGAAGCGCCAGCGTTCTCGTTGTATTCCTTGAAGACGTGATCACGGCCAGCTTGCGTTTTACCACGAATCAGTGCGAGAAACGATCGGCCATCGAGCCGAGCTGGGTGCTTGGCGCCGACTATGTCGAGCAGAGTCGGCAGCATGTCTACAGCAGAAATCATGTGTTTGCCGTCCACCACACCGGCGCGGGTTACTCCTGGCCAACGCACCATCCAGGGCGTGTGCGTGCTGTGATGGTAAAGCTGAGTCTTGGCAAACGGCAGTGGCATACCGTGATCCGAAAGAAACATCACCACTGTGTTGTTGGCTTCGCCGCTGGCATCGAGAGCCTTGAGTATTTCCCCCACACAATCATCCGCTCGCCGCACACTCGAGTAATACAAGGCCAGTTCCTCGCGCACCTTGGGATCGTCGAACAGAAAACCGGGGATGGGTACCTCGCCGGCTGTAAAGATACGCGACGGCACGTGCGGATCTGCAGCGCCCCCCTTGACAACGCTCCAAAAAGGCTTGTGCGGATCGGAAATATTGACCGAGAGACAGAATGGTTTCCCCGCCGCCTTGGCCTTCTTTATGCCATGCGCAGTGGAGATGCCATAGGACTTTGCGTTTTTGAAATGCGCATTAGCCCCATTTGGCAGTGTGTCCAGATTGATGTCCCACGCGTACGGCTGATACGGTGAGGAATGGCTGACCTTGCCACGGATGCCGGTGAAATAGCCGGCCTGCTTCATCAAGTCCACCAAGTGCGGCCAACCGGGATTCTTGACCTGATAAAAACCCTCGACCTTGTTGTTGTGCGAGATCAGCCCGGAGAACATGACGTTACGACCGGGCATGCAGTTACCGACTGTCATGTGCGCGTGCGCAAAGCTCAGGCTCTGCCCGGCCAAGCGATCAATGTTCGGCGTAGTTCCGGGGAGTTTGCATCCAAAGGCACCGACAGAGTCCGCACTCATGTCATCCACCGTGATGATCAAAAGATTCACCGGGGCGGCCTGCATAGATACGGAGAAACACAATAAAATGAAGAGAATACGTTTCATACGATGATGTGGATGATCAGATCACTTTTACACTACAATTGGAGAGCCAAATAAGCGACAAGACATTATCGATTTGGCCGTTGCAGCGCCAGTCTGCATTTACATCAGGATTTGTGATGCCAGCAAGACAAAGGAATCGAATCAAGGATTCCAGCAATGACCTATTGACCTTGTTAATTGTTGGATTTTCCTCTTTTCCGACCCCGGTGATAAGGAGAATCAGTCGGAATTATTCGCATCGGTTCCACGTTTGCCGGAAGTGCTCTTGCCAAGCGCGTCTTCACCTTGACCAAGCGGGGATCGTCAGCGAGGTTGATGAATTCATGCGGGTCGTTTTTGAGATCATACAACTCCTCAAAACCGTTGCCGTAACGGATAAACCGATAGCGCGGATCAGCCACCGCCAGCGATGGAGTTTTTTCACCCCAAAACTGAAACGAAGTTAGAGCGAGTTGTTTTTTCGGAGTCATTGGTTCTTTCAACTGTGGCACCAGAGATGTGCCGCTGCATTGTTTTGGGATAGGTAACCCGGTCAATTCACAAAGGGTCGGGTAAATATCGGTGAGCGTCGCAGGTTGGCGCGTCTTACTCCCGTCCTTACTCAAGCCCGGCGCATGAACAAAAAGCGGCACGCGTGTCGTTTGATCCCACAGTGCAAACTTCTCCCAGTTCTCCTTTTCACCAATATGAAATCCGTGATCGCTCCAGAGCACGATAATCGTGTTGTCTTTCATCGGCGAAGCGTCGAGCGCATCGAGCAGGCGGCCAAGCTGATGATCCACATAGCTGATGCTGGCAAGGTAGCCGCGCATAAATTTTGCCCATTGCCCGTTGTCGGTAACCCAATTGTGCCAGCCCTGCCGGCCATGACTGTGCGCGTCCTTGAGATCATCGGACCGATGTTGGGGCAGTTTCACTTCATCAAGCGGATACAGATCGAACCATCTCTGCGGCACTTCCCACGGGATGTGGGGTCGAAACAATCCAACAGCAAGAAATAGCGGCATGTCTCCGGGCTGCTTCATTTGCTCGATCGCCCAGTCAGTGACAAGATGATCACCATAACTCTCTTCGGGATCAGACAACGGTGCTGCACCAAAAAGCTGACTATTCGCGCGACCACCAAGCGGGCGGCCCTTCGACAGTCCTGCCTCTTCATCGGAGACCAGTTTGGGCCTTGGCCAATCGGCGGAGATGGGATCAAGCGGATCACCGCGATAATCATCCCACGCATCGGGATCGTTTTGTGAGTCGCCCGGCGTCCATTGCAGCGTGTGAAAAATCTTGCCGCCGCCTACCGCACGGTAGCCGTTATCGCGGAAGTGCTGTGACAACACCACCGCCTTTTCCAGCACTGGCGACTCATGCCTCCAGCGCGGCCCGTGCGCGCCGAACATGTTCCGATAAATACCCGATCGCACAGGATGCACTCCGGTCATCACCGCCACTCTCGATGGATGACAGGCAGGCGCCGCACAATGTGCGTTGGCGAAGTTCACCGACCGCTTGGCCAAGCGATTAAAATTGGGCGTCACCACCCCGGGATGATTGTCGAGCGGCGAGATGTAATCGTTCAAATCATCAATGGCAATGAACAGCACGTTCGGCCGCGATTTGGGCACCGCATCCACTTGAGTCTGCGCCATCCACAATACGATCAAAAGCGGAGTAATGATGTGCTTCATTTGAAAAGGTTCCGTAAGTTAGGCGATCAGTTCCTTAATCACCTTGCCTCCAAACTGGCTGAGTTGCTTGTAGCGGCCGGCGTGGAAGTAGGTGAGCTTGTTGTCGTCAAGCCCAAGCAGGTGCAGCAGCGTGACGTGGAGGTCGCGGATAGGATGGGCGATCTCGGCAGCCTTGGCCCCAATCTCGTCGGTGGCGCCCACGACGGCACCACGTTTCACGCCGCCGCCGGCCATCAACATGGTCATGGCGTCGGCGTTGTGGCCGCGGCCTATGGCGTAGACGCCGCCACGACGGTTGTTGTCCGGGGTACGGCCGAATTCGCCGGTCCAGATGACCAACGTGTCGTCGAGCATGCCGCGCTGCTTGAGGTCCTTGATGAGAGCGGTCATGGATTTGTCCACGGAACGGATGCGGGCGGAGTGACCTCGCTCGAGGTAATCGTGACTGTCCCAACCACCGGAGAAAATTTGTACGAAACGTACTCCCTTCTCAACGAGACGGCGGGCCATCAGGCATTGGCGGCCAAACACCGAGGTCTCCTTCTGGTTCATGCCGTAGGCCTCGCGGACATGCTCAGGCTCACCATTCAGATCGATCACGCCCGGCACCTCGGCCTGCATCCGGTAAGCCAACTCGTAGCTAGCCATGCGTGCGGCGAGATTCTTGTGTTCCGGATGCTTGCCAGCATGACGCTGGTTGAGAAAGGTCAGTTCGCCGAGTGCCTGGCGCTGATGCTCGAGGGTCTTGTGGGCCGGAGCGTGCAGGTCGAGGATCGGCGAACCACTCGAGCGCAGGCGTGTGCCCTGGAATTGGCCAGGAAGAAAGCCGTTGCTCCAATTACGGGAACCGCCCTGTGGTAGCGCCAACTCGGTCATCACCACGTAGCCGGGGAGGTTTTGGTTCACCGAGCCAATTCCGTAATTCACCCACGCGCCTAAGGCGGGATCCGCCCCGAGCCGGCTGCCGGTGTTCATGTGGAACAGCGCTTCGGGATGGTTGAGCGACTCAGCCATGCAGCCACGGTAGTTGCACAGTTCATCGGCCACCTCAGGCAGATGTTTCCAGTGCTCACTCATGTCCAGCCCAGACTGTCCGACCTTGCGCGTCTTGAACGGGCTACCGACAAAAAACTTGAAGCCCTGCTCCAAAGTACCCGTTCGCTTGCTCTCGGTCTTGTGGAGTTCGGTCAGTTTCGGTTTCGGATCGAACGTATCCACCTGGCTCGGCCCACCCTCCATGAACAGCATGATGACGGCCTTGGCCTTGGCATCGTGCATCGGCTTCTTGAACGCGAGCGGGCCGGCGACTGCCTCCCGGGCAAGCAGGTCTGTGAAGGCAAGCCCACCCAGCGAGGAGCCGAAGCCGTAAAGAAAATCGCGGCGGTGAAGAGCAGTTGTGTTCATCAGTAAACGTACATAAATTCATTGGAGTTAAACAGAATCAGACACAAGTCGGCCAAGGCGCGGGTCTTCGCATTCACTTCGGCGGGTTTCTTGTCGGGAACGTAATTCTCAAACACGGGCAGAACTTCCTCGTAATCGAAGGGTTGACCGGTGAGTTCCTCGACGAGGGAACGTGTAATGGCGGTGGGGTACTTCACCGGCTCGGGCTTGTGGGCGGCGTGGTACGTGCGCATTTTTTGGACGTATTTCTTGAGGCGCTCCGCTTCCACTTTGTCAGGCACGCGGCCGTAGGCGAGTTGGACGGCGCGACGAATTTGCTCCGGCAACGACTTCGCTTCCCTCTCTGCGCGCAGGCTCAAGGCGACGGCGCGGTCACTCATCACGTCGCTGTTCAGCAATGTGAATACCTGCGGGGTGACGGATTCGGACACACGCTCCTCGCATGAGTCGTTGGGGTTGGGTTGGTTGAATACCTCAAGGAACGGATCGGCCTGACCACGAACGCGATAGGCATAGATAGTACGACGATTCCTCTCGGCGGGCGTGCGCGATGGCTGATAGGCCGGCGCAATCGAAAACTGAATCATGCGCGGCTGGAGTGCGATTTCCATATTGATCTCCGGCATCACAGGCAGGCCGCCGATGGCAGGGTTCAGTTCGCCAGTAGCTTTGAGTAGACTGTCGCGCAGTTCCTCCGCCGACAGGCGGCGCGGTATACGGTAGGCAAAAAGATGATTTTCGGGATCAACCACAGCCAACTCCGAAGCCTGTGGATGGCGGCCGGACTGACGATAGGTGTCTGACTTCATGATGAGCCGATGCAGGCGCTTTAATCTCCAACCATGCTCCACAAAATCGGCTGCCAGCCAGTCTAGCAACTGGGGATGTGTAGGCTTGCCACCTTTGGCTCCAAAGTTATTCGGGTTACCGGCCAATGGCTTACCGAAATGATGTTGCCATACACGATTGACGATAGACCGTGCAGTCAGTGGATTTTTCGGATGAGCAATCCACTTGGCCAGCGCAAGCCTGCGACCTCTCAGAGGATCGGGAATC
>JAKUOU010000028.1:9443-48135 GCA_022451065.1 Pedosphaera sp.
ACAGCCAAGGCACTTAACACCCCGGGACTGACCTTTTCACCTGGAGCCTCCAGTGTGCCTCCCAGCAGGATACGACTTTCTGGGGGAAAGTTTTGTCCAGGCTTTTTAGGAATGCGCATAGAACGTGCATTCAAACTCTTGGGAGTCGTGCCATTGTAAACTCCCTGAACCATGGGTTGGTAGCGTTCCAAACGTCGTTTCCATATCCACTCGTCCTGCCGGCGCACCTTCTTGCGGCCCTGCTCCTCCGGCGTTAGACCCACAAGGCGCGGCGGCTTTTCCTCATCCGGCAAACTCTTGCGGGCGTTCTCGTCGAGATACTTTTTACCGCGTTCGTGAAACCACTTCCGCGCAGCAGCTTCCTGTTTATTGTAAAGTTTGTTGTGTTTTTGAGTGGCGAAATTCAACAAGCGCTGTGTGGCAGCACGGCCCTGCTCGAGGCCGGCTAGGTTTTCGCTCTTAAGAAACGGAGCGGGGCGCTCCGCCAGTTGCGTGCCAGCAAAGGCGGCGTACATGCGGTAGTAATCCCGAGTGGGCAGCGGATCAAACTTGTGATCGTGGCACCTGAAACAGCGCATGGTGGTGCTGAGAAAGGTCTGTCCGACAGCGTTGACCACGTCATCCAGATAAATCTGCCGCGCCTGCGGGGCGAGTGTCATGGCCGGATCCCAAGGGCCCATGCGCAGGAACGAGGAGGCCACCAGCAGCTCAGGATCGCGCTCGACCCCCGATTGTCGCTCCCACAACTCATCGCCGGCCAGCTGCTCGATAATGAATTGGTTGTAGGGTTTGTCTTCATTGAAGGCACGAATGACATAATCGCGATAGCGCCAGGCATTGGAGCGTTCGTAATCGTTGGAATAGCCGCCTGTGTCAGCATAACGCGCAATGTCCAGCCAGTGCTGTCCCCAGCGCTCACCGTAATGCGGGCTGGCCAGTAGCCCGTCAATCAGGTCCACCCAAGCCTTATCCGGATCCTTATCCCAAGCCCGACGGAATTTGAAAATCTCAAACGGTGTTGGCTGCAGCCCAACGAGGTCATAATAAGCACGCCGCACCAGCGTTCGTAAATCCGCTTGTGGCGCTAGCGTAAAACGGGCCGCTTTCAACTTTCGATTTATAAAGGAGTCAATGACATTGACCCCACCAACGGGCACCTTCGGTTTCTTGACCGGCTGAAACGCCCACACGTCCTCGGGTTGGTAGCGGCGGTATGTCCAGTCGTCCGACAATCCGCCGCTGGTCTTCACCAGCATCCCTTCGTCGGTCACCGGTTTGGTTCGCTCTTCAGCAATGTACCGTGCCTGCGCCCGGGCGTCCGGCCACGGCGCACCCAACTCGATCCAGCTCTTCAACACTGCGAGTTGCCCGACCGAGAGCTTGTCATTTTCCTTCGGTGGCATCGCCGGCCAATTCTCATCATGCGCCCGCGTGGCAGCCAAGTACAACGGACTGGCCAACGGTTTGCGAGGGGCCACCGCCGGCTCCTCGCTCTCGCCGCCCTTCAACATCGCCGCGCGCGAAGTTAGATCCAACTCTCCCTTGACGTTATTCGCATCCCCCCCATGGCAGGCGAAACATCTGCCACTGAGGATCTCACGCACCTTCAGCGCAAACAAACGTTCCCCTTCCGGACTACCTTCCGCACAGGCGAAAGGCGAACAGGCAAAAACGAATAGGAAAATCGCGGCAACCCTCATCAGATCAAGCTGCCACTTATCATGTTTACAGGCGCTATTTCAAGACCTTCAACTTGAGATCCTTGAAGTAGACGATCATCCCCGGGTCATGAAGTTGAAGCTGAATCATGCCATTCTTAAGACGTTTAGCCTGTGGAAGGTGCTCAGTGAATTCACTTGAAAGTTTATCATTAATGTAGAGCTTGAAATTGTTGCCCTTGGCAATGATATGCACGGAGTTCCAATCGCCCTTCCTGATATCATCCGCACTTAGAGCATCCTCAATGGGCGTAATAGTGGGTTTATCATCCTCTCCAATCACCAGCCTGTCACCACGAAAGCAGCGGTGCTCTTTGCGCCCGGGAGTATGAAAGTCCCAAGCCCCCATCACGTTTTTGCCTATACCGAGATGACCCAGGTCCGCATGATAACTTTGAAAATCGCGTTTACGGGTTTTATCGACAATGGCGCGGATACTTACCCCACTGTTGCCCTTATCGGGGAACCGGTAGCTGAACTTCATCTCAAGATCGGCCACGTTCTTGTTTGGGCTGTATGTGAGATAACCGCGCCCCTTGTCGCCATTACCCACTATCATGCCGTTCCGCACCGTCCACGCCGGTGCACTCTTGGCAGGTGTCGCCTCCCAGCCCTTGAGCGTCTTGCCGTCGAAGATGGAAACAAACCCGTCCTTGCCGACTGCCTGCGCAGTGGCCCATCCCAGCGTGCCCAGCGCCAGGCCAACGATGATTTTTCTGATATTCATGATTTCAGTGTCTTCAACGATTCAAACACCACACCACGGTTCAGGCAATCAATTCCTTGATCACATTCCCGCCGAACTGACTAAGCTGCTTGTAGCGGCCGGCGTGGAAGTAGGTGAGCTTGTTGTCGTCCAGGCCAAGTAAGTGCAGGAGGGTGACATGGAAATCACGCAGCGGATGTACAACCTCCACGGCGGTGGCGCCGATCTCATCGGTGGCGCCTATTGTGTGCCCAGCCTTAACGCCACCGCCAGCCAGCCAGATATTCATGGCTTTGGGGTTATGGTCGCGACCGTATTTGATACCGCCACGAATTCCATTATCGGGTGTCCGGCCGAACTCACCCATCCACACGATCAGCGTCTCATCAAGCAAACCACGTTGCTTGAGGTCCTTGATCAAGGCTGCGATGGGTTGATCTACGTTGTGAATACGCGAGGCGTGTGCCTTGGCAATGTAATCGTGACTGTCCCAGGTGCTGGCATAGAGTTGCACGAACCGAACGCCCTTCTCCACCAGTTTGCGGGCAAGCAGGCATCGTCGGGCAAAATTATCCGTGGGCTCCTTGCCGACACCATACATCGCCTTGGTTTGCTCGGTTTCTTTATCGATGTTCACAATTTCGGGCACCTGCATTTGCATGCGGAAAGCCAGCTCATAATTACGCATGCGGGCCGTTAACTCTTCATGTTGCGGATGCTGCTTAGCGTGCCGGTTATTGAGCTTGGCCAGGAAGTCGAGATTGCGGCGTTGTTGAGTGCGTGTTACCCCAGCTGGCGGATGGATATCGAGTAGTGGAGACCCTTTGGGCCGTAATGCCGTGGCCTGATAACTTGTCGGCAAAAATCCGTTCGCCCAATTTGACGGACCCCCTTGTGGATGGGACAGCTCAGGCAACACAACAAAACCGGGCAGGTCGGTATTCTCAGTTCCCAAACCGTAATTTACCCAAGCGCCAATGGCCGGATCTCCGCCGAAACGGTTGCCCGTATTCACATGGTAGTTTGCCGTCGGATGATTCACCGACTCCACTTGCAGCCCACGATAAAAACACAGGTCATCGGCCACCTCAGCCAGGTTTTTCCAGAGCTTGTTCATGTCCGCCCCGCTCTGCCCGGTTTTACGGAACTCAAACGGACTCTTCACGTAGTACCGTTTGCCCGAACTCATTGCACTTTGTTCTTCGCCCGAGCGGTTGAATTCCTTGAGGTGCAACTCCTCAAGCTTTGCCTTTGGATCAAAGGTATCGACATGAGAAGGGCCGCCTTCCATGTAAAGAAAGATACAATGCTTTGCCTTGGCCAACGGGAAATGGGGCTGCTTCCCGCTCGACGCTCGAGCGGACTGGGCCAATATCGAAGTGAAAGCAACACTGCCAAGGCTGGCGTTAAGGCCGTATAAAAATTCGCGACGATTCATGGTTTTTCAATTCCTAACGTTTTGTTTGCTTTCGACCAGCGGTGCGAGGTTGCCGTGGACTTCTCCTGCCCTACGAGCGTCGAGCCGCATTTCTTCCTGAAACAGGATCGCCATACCACGCAGCTTGCGGGCTATATCCCGATTGCGCGCAAGCTTTGATTCCCCCGGGTCTTTGCCAAGGTCATACAGCTGAAGACTCGGATTCAAATAAAGCTTCCAATTGCGCCAGCGTACCGCTGCCAGAGCACCCTGGCTGCCGTGATAGAAAAATGCATCGTTATATTCGTTGCGATGAATCAAAGGCCTCCACTCGCCGGGCGGATCCCACCGACGCCGAAGCGGTATCGATGCGTTAAGCGATTTTTTTATTCCCGGAGGCGGCACGACCTTGGTTTCACCCTTCAAGAGCGGACTGATGTCGCGCCCGTCAATGACCCTGCCTTTAGGAACCTTTATACCCGCGAAGGTGGCGAGCGTAGGATACCAGTCCATCGCGCGCACAACCGCGGTTGATTCCCTGCCTGACTGCAATCCCAGTCCCGGCCCCCACGCGATCGCGGGCACGCGAATGCCGCCCTCGTAGGTCGAGAGTTTGCGCCCGCGAATCTTCTGTTGCGGCGCGCGTCCTGGCCCGCGCCCGTTGTCCGAGGCGTAAATGACGATTGTGTTGTCATCGATACCCAGACTCTTGAGCGAATCAAAGATGCGGCCGACGTTGTGATCGAGTTCCTGAATTGCATCGCCGTATTCGCCCCAGTTTGAGCTGCCCTTAAATTTCTCGCTCACGCCGAGCGGGTTGTGGAGCATGGTGTGGGGCAGGTAGAGAAAGAAAGGGGCTTTTTTATTTTTCTCAATAAACTCAATGGCCTCGTCGGTATAGAGCTTTGTGAGTTCCGTGGAATCGGCCGGACGCTTAACGACCTTGCCATTTCGTATCAGGGGCACACCACCCTTCTCCTTGAAATAGACGACCTCAACCGGGTCAAGATTGTGCAGAAGCCCGAAATAGTGATCGAACCCCTGATTGCGGGGGAGGAACGGCTCGTGAAACCCAAGATGCCATTTTCCGATGCAAGCTGTTGCGTAGCCGCCCGCCTTCAGCAACTCGGCAATTGTTAATTCATTGGGATTAATGCCAGAGGGCGAATCTGCACGATGCACCCAAATATGGTTACCCACCCGGCGCGGGTAACACCCGGTCAACAAGCCTGCGCGTGAAGGGCTACAAATTGGAGCCGCCGCATAGTAGTCGGTAAAGCGCGTTCCCTCCTTCGCCATGGCATCAATCCACGGTGTCTTGATCTCGCCAGCACCATAACACCCCAGATCGTAGTACCCCTGATCATCGATAAAAATAAAGATGATGTTCGGCTTCTTCTTATCGGCCCCCATCAAGGAAACACTCAAACAAAATAAAACTGTGAGTATGCTTTTCAATTTGCTAATAGACGTACAAAAATTCATTTGCATTGAGCAAAGCCAAACACAGGTCAGCGAAACCACGTGTTCGCGCATCGACTTGATGCGGTTGAAGGTCCGGTTGGTAATCCTGATACTCAAAAAGTTTCTCCACAAAGGTAAACGTCTGGCCGGTATTCTCCTCATTTGCCAAACGAATCACCTCGGTCGGATACATGCGGGGTTTAGGATTGCGATTGGCTTGCTCTTTTGTTGTTTCCTTCCAAAGTTGCAGGGCATCACCAGCCTCGGCCTTATTCGGCACTCGACCAAACGCAAGCTGGAACGCCCGACTAACCGCTTCGCCATCGCCCTTGGTTTCCTTGAGAACCCTCGCCGCAAATGCCAGGGCGCGGTCGGCGGACTCCTCGCTGTTGAAGAGCGTGAACACCTGCGGTGTCACATTCGAGCTGTCCCGCAATTCACAGGATTTGTCTGGACCAGGCTGATTGAAGGTCGTCATGAACGGATCCCGTTGGCCGCGTAGCTTCAGAGCATAAACAGACCGGCGATTACGCTGATCCGGTTCCGTATCCGGAACATAGCTCGGGGCGAAGGTGCCCATAATCATCCGCGGCTGAAGCGCCGCTTCCAGGTTCATATCCGGTCGAGCCGGAATGCCGCCGGGTTTTCGATTCAGTTCACCCGTCACCGCCAACATCGCATCACGCAATTCCTCAGCAGCCAAGCGGCGTGGTCGGAATACAGCATAGCTATTGCCTTCAGAATCCAGCTTAGTCAACTGGTCGACATCCGGATGCGTACTAACTCGACGATACGTTTCGGATGTCATGATGAGCCGATGCAGTTGTTTTACCGACCAGCCTTTGGCCATGAATTCCGACGCCAACCAATCGAGCAATTCCGGATGCGTCGGTTTCTTCCCGGTGGCTCCAAAATTATTTGGATTCCCCACCAAGCCACGCCCAAAGTGATACTGCCAAATGCGATTCACCATCACCCGGGCGGTGAGTGGGTTGCCCTTATGTGTTATCCACTTCGCCAAGGCTGTGCGACGCCCATTTGCTTCCTTGGGAATGTCGGCCTTAAGGCCAACAACACTTAATGCACCCGGCTCGACTGGATCAGCAGGCGAAAACAAGTCGCCACCTGTCAGGATGGCCGTCTTTTCAGGAGTCGTTTTAGTACTTAGATCGCTCGCCGGTTTTTGCTGTCGGGAAGCGACGTTTTTCTGAAAGCGTGTTTTACCGTTATAAACAGTGAACGCAATAGGTCGGTAACGGTCCAACCCCCATCTGAAAAGAGTGCTCCACTTGCGCCCGAGTCGTTCACGACCAAAATCATTCGGTGTCACCCGCTCCTTTGGTAGACCACCCAGCATCCGCTTGTTTTCGTCGTTACGAAGTTCGTGATATTTTTTGTGTGTCTCAAAGCCATCGGTATTCTCTCCTGACTGAAACGCCGCATTGACCTCGGCGAATTGTGTATTCGCAAAAACAGCCTGCATGGAATAATAGTCGCGTGTCGGCAGCGGATCAAACTTGTGATCATGACAACGGGCACACTGCAGTGCGTGCCCAAGAAACACCTGCCCGACAGAGTCGGTAACATCATCCAGAAAAAACTGCCGCGTCACCGCCGCCACCGCCATACCCGTTTGCTCCCAGGGTCCCATGCGTAGAAACCCCACCGCGATGAGGTTCTCCACATTTTTTGCATCTAATTCATCGCCCGCAATCTGCTCGCGAATAAACTGGTCGTACGGCTTATCTGAATTAAAGGCGCGAATGACATAGTCGCGATAGCGCCAGGCGTTTGGCCGTTCAAAGTCATTGGCAAAGCCCCCGCTGTCGGCATAACGCACCACATCCAACCAATGCCGCCCCAACTGCTCACCATAATGCTGGGATTTCAACAACCTCTCAATGAGACGCTTATAAGCATCCGGCTTAATGTCTTTTTCAAAAGATTCAACCTCTTCCGGTGTAGGCGGCAAACCAGTAAGGTCAAAAGTCGCTCGACGAATAAGAGTCAAACGATCCGCTTCAGGAGCTGATTTCAATCCATTTGGTATACGAGCGTTGATAAAGACATCGATTGGGTTGGTGGAATCCATCGATGTCGTGGGGCGTTTCACCGTTTGATAAGCCCATAGATCCTTTGGATCATATTTCCGATTGGTCCAATCCTCGCTCAAACCACCACTGGTCTGGACCTGCACACCACCCTCAACGACCCATGGATCCTCCTGCTTCAGCAGCGCAGTGATCCGCTTCGCATCCGGCCAGGGAGCACCCCCGGCAATCCAATCCTTGATGTAAGCCACCTGCTCCGCGCTAAGCTTGTCATTCTCCTTGGGCGGCATCGGCTCCCAGTCATCCTCATGCTTGCGCGTGACAGCCAGATATAACGGACTTTGAAGTGGCTTACTGGGGACGATCGAGGGATCCTCACTTGCACCGCCTTTGAGCAAACTAGCGCGGCTGCGCATATCGAAGTCACCCTTCAGCTTTTTCTTTGGATCCTCACCATGACAGGCCAGACACTTGGCCTTAAAGAGCGGCAGTACTTTCCGCGCAAAGAGCAGATCAGCCTCCACTTTCTCTGAAGCCATGACCGTTTGGAATCCAAGCGCTGCAAGCGAAATAGTTGCAATCAGTCTTGTCACTTTTATCTAAAATTTTCGTTCACCGCACGTTTTGCAGCCTCGAGATCCCGACGAACGATGGCATGTAGATTTTCAATCGTCCAGATTTAGAGAGAGAATTGGAGACTGATTGTCGAGAATATCGAAACAACGAATCCGAACAAAAACCTGTGCCTGGCCAAGCGTTTTTTGCATGGGCAATTCCGCACGCCGCGCATGCGGCTCCACACTCTCTAGCTGGAACAAAGCCTCTCCCTGACCGGAAGGATTATCGTGGCCAGTTATTTTGTAGCCAAACTGTGGCAATGTTTGTGAATCCGTTTCCCATGTGACCACAAGTTTACCTCGCTTGGCTAAGCGCAGTTTGGCCGATTTTAGTTTGATCGCCTCGTACTTCGGCTTGGTGTCCTTTCGCTTTATCTTGTGCCGTGAAGGATTGGCCACGCTTGGCTTGGTACCCTTCCCTCCAGCCGTCATGAAATAAAACGATCCGGTCTTGTCCTTGCTAACGCCGCCGTTCCAATTCGTCTTGAAATTAAATGAACGCTTTCCCGGCTCCAGATCCCAGTAGTTTACCGAATAGCGACCGCTCTGAAACGCATGCCAATCTCCGTTCAACTTTCGTTTCCAGCCACCTCGCAGATTCGTCGTCCGAACATTCTTGCCGGTCTCGAGCCAGTCCTCGATAAAGGCATCCGTACCTCCTTTGAAAAACGCCTTCTTCACAGCAACATCCATTGTCACCAAATGCGTCCATTTTTTGGTTTTACCCGATTGCGCCCAAAAACCGTAAAATGTGTGATCCCCAACCGCCCAACTTCGCGAGACCAGCGTATACCAAGTGTTGTGCTCCCAACCCAATTCGAAGTTCCACGACTTAAGCCCCGTGCCTTCACCTCCAAATTTTTGGGTTATTGTTCCAGGCCCACGATGAACTGCCTTAATCGGTGCGGTGTGGTCCTTATGATCCCAAATTGAAAAAATAAAATTATTCCCGCGCGGGTGCACCTGAATACCCGCATACCCCGAAGCTCCACCTCGCCAACCGAGCGTTTCATAATAGGTATACATCGCCATACCTGACTTCGGCACGCGAACTTCGTTGATCAAAATATCGCCCTCAAAATTATCATCGAAAACCAAATGCGACGAAGGAGCCGCGTTTTGCCCAGCAATTAAGCTTCCCGCAAGACACCACACAGCAACAAAAACCATTAAAAATTTCTCAATCATTTTCAATTATTCATTAAACAACTCGCGTTCATATTTAGCAACCTCCCCAAAACGCGAGACTCCACGCAGCAACGGCCCGAGCCGAGGTTGGTTATCATTGTAAACCTCAACTGCATCGGCATCAGCATATCGTAAAAATAATATCCGCCGATCACGATTCACCGACATGTTACCTTCCGATCGATGCAGAAGATGACAATGCAATACCACTGCATCGCCGGCATTAAGTGGAACCGGAATTGCAGTTTCATCGTTATCAATCTCGATACTCAAATCCCTTTCGGCCAACTTAGCCTGAACGGAAAGTCGATCTGACACACCAACCTGACCGCCTTTGTGTGATCCTGGGATAAGCCACAGGCAACCGTTCTCCTCATCTGTATCGTCCAATGCGGTCAATGTGGAGATTGCATTGGTTGGCTCAAGTTGACCGTAACCGTTGTCCTGATGCCATCCGAATGGTTTGATGTTGCCCCGCATTTTGAATGTCAACTGCGAGGTAGCCCCCTTGATGTTTGGGCCGATCAATTGCTCGGCTACATCCACCAGCGGGCCATCAAAATAATAACGCCTAACAAGACTGGATCGATGGTGAATATCCGGCAATAGTGAGTTTTTTAGCCATGTTGCTTTAGGATTGTACTCGTCCTTTTCACGCTGCCACGCTGCCATGCATTCGTTCAAAATCGGAATTAGTTTATCTTCATTGATCAAATTCGGCAGCACAAGATATCCGTTTATGCCATAACTCTGAATGTCCTCCGTACTCAAGGACTTGGCCGCTATAGACGAGTCAAACTGCTTCATCACTTATAGCCTCTAGCCATTTCGAGGCTTTCGTTGCCAGTTAAATCTTCCAGCAATGTCCAAACAAGCCATATCCTAACCGATTTGCCTTAAAGCATCATAACACTACTTATGTAGCACACCGTTGTGCTCGTTTAGCATATAGCAATCTTTAGCTTCTCACCTACGTCCCAATCGCTCCTCCCAAGCTGGCAGGTCTTTTGCAAGCAGATCAGTCGCATAATAACCAAGCCATGAGTAACCGTTTCGCCGTTCGTGAGATATTTCTGCGAGCGTCTTCCGAGGGACGCCATCTCTACTGCAAAAAATTGGATCGTTTGTTTTAATATCATAGAAACGAGCCCACATCGGGGATCCACTAGCATCCTTGACGACAATCTTGTCATAACCGCCTGGTTTGGTTGGATCTTCAATACTGACCAGTTTGATACCTTCCAATTTCGACTGTTCAAACCAGGCGACGGCACCCTCGATTGCCTCAATCACCTGTTTACCGGGCTGATCGACCTGCATAAGAAAACGAACAACTTCGACTGACTCGTTACCGCTGAACGATGGCAACTCGTAGGAACGTGCCTTGCGGGGTTGGAATGTCTTTTCGTCATGCTGCGCACACCATACAGTTCGCCTGCCATTAACTTTGATTTGACATTTCAAGATGCAACGAATCCCACGCTCAATTGCCTTCTCGCACTGGGCATTCAGTTCCTTTTGAACAAAAGAAAATCTCTTACGATCGACCAAAATGTCTCGCATCAAGCTCATCACACCAATCATGGCATTGTCGTTGAAGGTGATATGTTTTGCATACCCCTCTGGCTTCGGGAAACGCTGCGGCCAGCCACCATTGTCGTACTGTGCAGTAAGCAGGTAGGTAATACCCTTGATCGCAGCATCTCGAAAACGATTGTCGGAAGTCTCTTCATAGGCATCAGCCAATAGACGGATCTCAGTGTGGGTTGCCCCGTTGTCAATCATTGCGTCATTTTTATTTTTTTCCGACAGCACTTTCGAACGTGCTTTTTTTAATAATTTCTCTTCACGTTCGTAGTTCTTAGGCCAACCACCACTATTGCGTTGATACAACAGGATCGTTTCAGCCCGTTGGCGGTTTTCGGTGCGGAGATTTTCACCCTTTGAGGCTAATGCGGTTTGTCGTGACACGGTCAGTAAAATGACTGTGATACATAAGATTACCCTACGAATGTAATCGTGAGATTTCATGCTATCCCTTAGATAGGCGTTCATACTTTATCATTTCACTCTTCATCCAACAGCCCTAGCGAAGTCGGGAATAAACATGTTGAAACCGAAAAAGAAAAAACAGCAAAGCCAGTAGTTTGGGTTTAATAGTAAAAATCTGCATATTTCACTTATCTTGACCGTTCAAACTTAAGCGAGAATAGTGGGATTAAAATCACGGCAGTGTGGCCGTTTGTCAATTCAGCACCGTTTTCGTTGTGCAATCCGTGATCATGAGGTAAACTGCCCTAAGTCCACGCTGCGGTGCCAAATGCCGCAAAAAAAGGTTAAGTATGTTTGATTTTTTAGCTGAAGAGAATGCCTCAATCTGTGGCGGCAGCCATCTGAAACGGCGCGAGTTTCTGCAAATCGGCGCGCTCGGTGCTGCCGGTCTATCTCTGCCTCAGTTGCTCGCTGCCAGGGAGCATGGTGCAATAAAACCTGGCCATGATAACCGCGCGTGTATCATGATATTCAACCTCGGCGCGCCGAGCCACGTCGACCTCTGGGACATGAAACCGGATGCACCGCGCGAAATTCGCGGCCCGTTCAAGCCGATCCGCACCAAGTCGCCCGACATCGACATCTCCGAAATCCTTCCGATGCACGCGAAAATAGCCGACAAGTTTTCACTCGTCCGCACCGTGCATCACGGCGGCGCAGCAGTGCACGATGCTGGTTGGCAAATCATGCAGACTGGCCGGCGCTTCACCGGCGGTATACAAACGCCACACGCCGGAGCCGTCGCCAGCTACCTGCTCGGACGCAAGAGCGACCTGCCACCATTTGTCGTGCTGCCGGAATTGATGGGGCGTGGCGGCGGCAACATGCCCAACGGCCAGGCCGGAGGTTTCCTCGGCAAGGCCCACGATCCGTTCGCGCTGAACGCCGATCCATCAAACAAGGATTTCAAGGTGCCCGATCTGCTGCCACCGGATCAGATCGGCGCAGCACGACTCGATCGCCGTCGGAAGATGCGCGATATCGTCGACAGCGCGGTGAAAAATTTTGAAGCCAGCGAGGACGCCCGACTGCTGAACGAAAGCTTCCACTCCGCGTTTCGCATGATGACCAGCGAACAGGCCCGGGCTGCGTTCGACATCAGCAAGGAGAAACAATCCGTTCGCGAACGCTACGGCATGAATCGCTTTGGACAATGCTGCTTGCTTGCCCGCCGCTTGGTGGAGAACGGCGTACGCATGATCACCATCAACAGCTTCCTTACAGTGTTCGATCAACTCTCGTGGGACATCCACGGCTCGAAACCGTTCATCTCAGTCAAGCAGATGAAGGAGCAGGTCGCGCCAATGTACGACCAAGGCTACAGCGCATTAATCGAAGACCTGCATAACCGCGGGCTGCTCGATGACACGATGGTCACAACGCTATCCGAGTTCGGTCGTACACCGAAAGTGAACCCGGCCGGCGGTCGCGATCACTGGCCGCAATGCTTCACCTGCTCCTTCGCAGGTGGCGGTGTGAAAGGCGGCCGCGTGATCGGCAAAAGCGATCCGATTGGCGGCTTCCCGGCTGAACGACCAGTCGAACCCGGCGATGTCGTAGCGACGATTTTCCACAGCCTTGGTTTCGACTCGAAAGCCACCCTGCCCGGCCCATCCGGACGTCCCTTCCCGCTCGTCGATTTCGGCAACGAACCGATCAAGGAACTGTTCGCATGAGAACACTAGCTTTCTTGAGTCTACTCACCTTGGTGTCGTCTGTCGTTGCCAGCGATCGGCCGCGGAGTTTTCGGCATGATGTTTTGCCGGTGTTGTCCAAGGCCGGTTGCAATAGTGGTGGTTGCCACGGTGCTCTCGCCGGTAAAGGCGGCTTTCGGCTGAGCCTGAATGCCTACGATCCCGCGACCGATTATTATAACATCACTCGTGAAAACCGCGGCCGCCGCATCGAGTACGCCGATCCGGCTCGCAGCTTGTTTGTCATCAAACCGACCGCCGCCGTCCGCCACAAAGGCGGCAAAATACTCCACGAAGATTCCGACGACTACAAACTACTCATCGAGTGGATTCAGCAAGGTGCACCCGCCCCATCGACAGACGATACCGAACTGAACCGGATCGAACTCTCCCCTGCTATTTCGCAACTTAAAAAAGGTGATACACAGTCATTAACCGTACACGCTTTTTTTAGCGACGGAACCAAGCGTGACGTTACACGCTGGGCGCGCTTCACCTCGACTGATGCCACCGTAGTTGAAGTAGACGAAGCCACTGGTTTTGCAAAGGTTATCGGCTACGGTGAAGGCGCGATCAGCGTTTGGTATTCCGGACAGATCGCCTTGGCACGCATCACCTCCCCTTGGCCAAGCGTGATCCCAGACGAAGTGTTTGCACGCACCCCCAAGCGTAACATCATCGACAAACGCGTCATAGAGCAGTTGCAGCGACTCAACCTCAAGCCTTCCAATCCAAGTTCCGACAGTGAATTCATACGGCGCGTTTATCTCGACGTTGTTGGTATGTTGCCAACACCGGAAGAAACCATGGTGTTCCTCGCCGACACCTCTGATACCAAGCGCGACGATCTCATCGAAAAACTCCTCGCGCAGCCGGAATTCGTCGACTACTGGGCCTATCGTCTGTCCGACTTGTTCCTTATCAGTAGCAAAAAACTACGCCCTCAGGCCCTCAAAATCTATTACGATTGGCTCCGCGGCGAGATCGAAAAAATCACCCCTTGGGATCAACTCGTCCGACAAGTCGTCGCCGCCAAAGGGGACACATTGAAAAATGGCGCCGCAAATTTTTACTCCATCCATCAGGATCCGGAAACGATGGCGGAAAACGTAAGCCAAGCGTTTATGAGCCTCTCCATCAACTGCGCCAAGTGCCACAATCATCCGTTGGAAAAATGGACGAATGACCAATACTACTCGTTCGCCAATTTATTTGCCCGCGTTCGGGCCAAGGGCTGGGGTGGCGACGCCCGCAGCGGCGACGGGGCACGGACGCTGTTCATCGCCGACCGAGGTGATCTCATTCAACCGCGCACCGGAAAACCTCAACCGCCGGCCCCGCTGGACGGCCAAGCGATCGCTAGCGACTCGACCGAAGATCGCCGCGAAGTCCTGGCCGATTGGCTAACCTCACCAGAGAATCCATATTTCACTCGCTCCATCGCCAACCGTGTCTGGGCCAACTTCTTCGGTCGCGGCATCGTCGAACCGGTGGACGACCTTCGTACCTCCAACCCCGCCTCAAATGAACCGTTGTTGCATGCAATCTCCGAGCATCTCGCAAAAAACAATTACGATCTCAAGTCACTCATGCGGCTCATCCTGCGAAGCGAGACGTATCGCCGCAGCAGCACACCGTTGCCGGAAAACGAAGGCGACCAAAAATATTACTCCCGCTACTATCCTCGCCGTTTGATGGCCGAGGTATTGCAGGACGCGATCACGTCGGTAACCCGTGTATCTCCGAAATACAACCAGATCACCCTCTCTGATGGTAGCACGCAGGGAACAAGCTTGTACCGGGAGGGAACACGCGCGCTGCAACTCTCCGACTCCGCCGTGACCTCGTACTTCCTCAAGACCTTCGGACGGAATGAACGCGAGATCACTTGCGAATGCGAACGTTCCAACAAACCCAGCATGGTGCAGGTCCTTCACCTCTCCAACGGCGACACGCTCAATAATAACCTCCGCAGCCAACAAAGCTGTGTGAACACGATGATTACACAGGACAACGACAAAATCATTGAGGAAACCTACCTACTCTGCCTCTCTCGCCGCCCCAGTGACTCGGAACGTAAACGGCTTAAGAATATTTTCGAGGTGGCACCTGAAACCGAACGCCGCGGCGTCGTGGAAGATCTCTTCTGGGCGTTGATGACCAGCAGAGAATTCCTGTTTCAACACTAGATCATGAAATTTCTGAACACACTTATTCTCGCGTACATCGCACTGCCTCCTCTCGGAGCAACTGTCGATTTTCATAAGGATGTTGCGCCGATCCTTCGCGAGTACTGCGCCGGTTGTCATAACAATGTCGATTTGGAGGGTGAAATGTCGGTCGAGACATTCAAGTTATTGATGAAAGGCGGCGAAAACGGAGCCACTATCCAGCCTGGCAACGCCAGCGACTCGCTGCTCATTAAGGCCGTAACCAAGCAGGCAAAGCCGTATATGCCGCCACGCAAGGAACCGCAGCTAACAACGCAACACATCGCCACGCTTACGGCATGGATCAATGGCGGGGCGAAAGGACCAAGTAACGATCACTCCATACTCGCCACGCTGAACGTACCGAAAACGGCACCGAACAAAAATGCCACCCGGCCGGTTACCGCCATGGCCGTCGTTTCAAATGGGCAGCTTGCGATTGGACGTTATGGTGAAATTCAGCTCGACAACAAGACGCTCAGCGGAATCCCCGGCAAAGTGAACGCCATTACTATTTCGCCGGATGCCAAATGGCTGGTAGTCGCCTCCGGTGTTCCCGGCCTGAATGGCGTCGCGGTGCTGTTTGATCTCCAAACCGGAGATCAAGTCCGCGACTTCAGCCGTGGCCATCGCGATGCATTGTATGGGGTTGCGTTTTCGCCGGACGGCCAGAGATTGGCCACTGCCGGCTACGATCGGCTTATCCAACTTTGGGAGGCAAAAACCGGCAAGCTACTGAACACGCTCAAGGGCCACAACGGAGCCGTGTACGGTATCGCCTTCAGCCCTGACGGCAAGGTGCTGGCCAGCGCCGGTGGCGACTCTTCGGTAAAACTCTGGAACACCACAACCGGCCAACGGCTAGACACATTCGGCCAGCCCACTGGCGAGCAATTCATCACCGCATTCACGCCGGACAGCCGACACGTCATCGCCGCCGGTGCCGACAAACAAATCCGCATGTGGAAATGGATCAGCGGCGATCAAGCCCAAATCAATCCGCTCGAGCGTGTTCGCTATGCGCACGAGGATGAGATTACCGATCTCGCGATCAACCAAGCAGGCACGTACTTGGCCTCCGCCTCCGCCGATCGCTCGGTGAAAGTTTGGGCGTTGCCAAGCCTTGAGCCACTGCAGACCATCGACAGCCAGTCGGATGTCGTTTCCGCCCTGGCCTTTGACAACGATGAAAACTCGCTGCACGTCGGCCGGATGGACGGCTCGGTTCAGAAATATGAACTGCGCCTAGCCAAGCCAAGGACGACCCTCGCCCAGACACAATCTCCCCAAGCCAACACCCAGACCGGGATCGAACAGGCAGAACTTTCCGAGAATGAACCCAACGACGACACAAAGTCGGCGATGGCCATCAAGGCGCCAGCCAAAGTCACCGGAGTGATTTATGGCAACAAAGACAACGACACAGACGTGTTCCGATTCGCTGCCAAGGCCGGCGAACAATGGGTGATGGAAATCAACGCCGCCCGCAGCAAGTCGCCATTGGATTCGAAAGTGGAAGTACTTGATGCTGCCGGGCACCCCATCGAACGCGTTCGACTCAAGGCTGTGCGGGAATCCTGGCTGACCTTCCGCGGGAAAGACTCCAACACCTCCGGCGACTTTCGGCTCTTCAAATGGGACGAAATGAAACTCAACCAATTCCTCTATGTGAACGGCGAAGTAGTGAAGCTTTGGCATTACCCGCGCGGCCCCGACAGTGGCTACATGGTCTACCCCGGCAGCGGCAGTCGCTATGGCTACCACGACACCACGCCGTTGACGCATCCGCTTGGCCAACCGGCCTACATCGTTGAGCCCTTGGCCAAGGGCGCCACTCCCACCGCGAATGGCCTACCAACGTTCACCATTTTTTACCAAAACGACGACGAAAGTCGGCGACGATTCGGCAAGGACTCAAAGCTGACATTCACTGCCCCCTCTGATGGAAACTACCTGGTACGTGTGTCGGATGTGCGCGGTTTCCAAGGTGAGGACTTTAAGTACACGCTCACCATTCGTCCACGTAAACCGGATTTCAAAATCAACATTGGTGGGTTTGCCGATGGCGTGCCCAAGGGTAGCGGCCGCGAGTTCAACGTGAAGGCGGAACGGTTCGACGACTTTGAGGGACCAATCAGGATCGACATTACAGACGTTCCGGCAGGGTTTCACGTGACCACGCCACTAACCATCGAGGCCGGCCAACTCATGGCCTTTGGCGCCATCTACACCGGAATCGACACAGCACTGCCGGAGAACGATTTTGCAATAGTAACGGCAACAGCAACGATCAACGGAAAAGAAGTTACCCATGACATTGGTAAACTCGGAAACATCAAACCGATCGACAAACCCAAGCTGCTCGTGCAAGTAACCACCAACGAAAGCGGCGCCTCGAAAACCGGCACGACAGCCGAACCGCTGGAATTCATCATCGCGCCGGGAGAGACCATTTCCGCGCGGGTGAAAGTGGATCGAAACGGTTTCACGGGCCGCGTTGAACTGGGCAGCCATGACGCTGGCCGCAACCTGCCGCACGGCGTTTATGTGGACAACATCGGCCTAAACGGCCTGCTCATCGTGGAAGGCCAAACCGAGCGAGAGTTTTTCATCACCGCCGACGATTGGGTGCCGGAAACCACCAAGCGCTTCCATATCCGGGCCACGGCCGAAAAAGGTATCGCTTCTAACCCCCTCATCCTGCATGTGAGAAACAAATGAATGATTAAAACCCTGGGCGCAGAATCTGAAAATTACGCAAGGATATCATGAACGACTTTCCCGTGAACGTCGGTTAAGCGGTATTGACGGCCTTGGTATTTGTACGTGAGCCGCTCGTGATTCAAACCCATTTGATGTAGGATAGTCGCGTTAAGATCGTGAACGTGGACAGGGTTCAGCGAAACGTTGTAGCAGTAATCATCCGTGGCACCGTGAACGTAGCCTTTATTCACGCCGCCACCCGCTAACATGAAAGTGAAGCAGCGCGGATGATGATCTCGTCCTCCATTTTTATCCGGCGCCTGAGCGTAAATCGTCCGGCCAAACTCTCCACCCCAGACAATCAAGGTCTCGTCCAGCAATCCGCGTTGCTTGAGGTCTCGGATGAGTCCGGCGGTGGGATGATCAGTATCACGACATTGACGAGGCAAATCCTGTGACAGTTTAAAGTGATGATCCCACCCCATGTGGAAGAGCTGGATAAAACGCACATCCCGCTCAGCCAGCCTCCGTGCCAACAAACAATTCGCAGCGTACGAGCCAGGTTTTTTTACGTCAGGCCCGTAAAGTTTAAGCACTTTCTCCGATTCTCCGGAGACATCGGTTAACTCCGGCACACTCGACTGCATTCGGAAGGCCATCTCGTATTGGGCGATCCGAGATTGAATCTCTGGATCACCAATTACGCCGAGGCGTTGCTGGTTTAAGTTGGCCAGATCGTCAAGCATATCGCGCCGCATGATCCGACTGATGCCGGACGGGTTAGAGAGATAGTAAACCGGATCACCGGTATTTCGAAACTTTACTCCGGAATGCTCGGTCGGCAAAAAACCAGACGCCCAAAGCCGGCTGTATAACGGCTGCGCATCAGAGGAACCACCCCTGGATGTGAGCACGATATACGAAGGCAAATTGCGATTCACCGCCCCCAATCCGTACGACATCCACGAACCGATACTAGGCCGGCCCGACAACTGAAAGCCGGTCTGCAAAAAAGTGATCGCAGGATCGTGATTAATCGCCTCGGAATGCATCGATCGGATCAAACAAAGGTCGTCGGCGACTCCGCTGAGGTTGGGCAATAAATCACTCAATTCGATACCGCTTATGCCGCGTGGTGCAAAATGATAATTAGTTGGAGCCACCGGTAGCGTTTTTTGATTCGACGTCATGCCGGTTAGGCGCTGCTTGCCGAGGATGGACTCCGGCAACTCTTTGCCACGCTGTTTTTCCAACTCCGGTTTAGGATCAAAAAGATCCATCTGCGAGGGACCTCCCGATTGAAAAAGATAAATAACTCGCTTGGCCTTGGGAGCGAAATTCGCTCGGCCAATCGATCCTGTAGCATTCGTTTGATTGCGGCATAACAAACTCCCCAATGCCGCAGCGCCGCACCCGTTCGCAGATGTTTCCAAAAATGTCCGCCGATTTATCGCATCCTGCCGGCTAAATATCGCCAATTGCTCTTTTGTATTAGGCATCACTTGTTGATAAGTTCGTCGAGGTTGAGAATTACGTTCGCCACCGTGGTCATCGCTGCTAACTGAGACTGGTCAAACGCTTGAGAAACTTTTGTTTCCCCCTGACCAAGCAGCAATGCGGCGTTCTTCGGGGTGGCAACGAACTTGGCTAAGCGCCGTTCGTAACCGGATATAAGCACCACCAACTCGCTTGGCTTTGGTACTCGCGCTAC
The DNA here is from genome assembly GCA_022451065.1 of Pedosphaera sp. Taxonomy (GTDB): domain Bacteria; phylum Verrucomicrobiota; class Verrucomicrobiia; order Limisphaerales; family UBA1096; genus UBA1096. Next base: position 28,975 of record JAKUOU010000028.1, read on the forward strand.
CGCACAGCGGAAGCCCCATGTAATTCGCTCATCCGGCGTCGCCCCATTGGCCATCATTCGTTCCGCAAACTTCTTTGCCGCTTCGACATATGTCACTTCGTTCATTAATGCCAACGCTTGAAGCGGCGTGTTCGTTTGCGACCGCTTTACCACGCAAACTTCCCGACTTGGTGTGTCGAACAACAGCATGCTCGGATGCGCCACCGTCCGTCGAATGCGCGAGTAGAGGCTGCGGCGATAGAGTTTTTCGCCATGATCCTGCACAAAAGTTCCTCGCTTCTCCACCTCCTTCCAAAGACCGGCAGGTTGATAAACCCACATGCTAGGCCCACCGATTTTTTCGACCAAGAGCCCCGACACAGCGAGCGCTTGGTCTCGGATCATCTCCGCTGGCAAACGAACGCGCGGCCCGCGACTCAGCAATTGATTTTTAGGATCGCGAATGAGACGGTCGGAATCCACGGATGCGGTTTGCCGGTAAGTAGCACTCATCACCATTTTCTTGAGCAACCGTTTGATGTTCCAACCGTGTTCGACGAAATCCACCGCCAACCAATCAAGTAATTCCGGATGGCTTGGCCAATCGGTTTGGACGCCTAAATTCTCCGAGCTTTCAACAATCCCCAAACCGAATACCTGTTCCCACAAGCGATTCACAACGACTCGTGCGGTTAATGGATGACGCCTGTCCACCAACCAATGTGCCAATGCCAACCGGTTCATTTTCATGCCTCTCGGCGCCGGCGAAAACGCCGCCGGTAGCCCTGCCTGCACTTCCTCAATCGGTGCATCGTATTGCCCTCGATCTAGCACGAATGCCTTCCGCGGCTTCTCCATTTCCAGCATCACCATCACCCATGGATATGTGCTGTCGAGATTTGCGATCGCTTTTTTACGTTCATCCTTATTTTCAAACTTTGCTGCGATTGCACGGACCTCGCTTTGGTACTCTCTAGTTTTATAACGAATGCGCGGATCCGCACTTCCGCGCAAATTATTGATAAATCCCTTTTCGTCTAGGTTGTTAAACATCGCGAAAATTTGGTAGAATTCCTTTTGACTAATCGGGTCGTATTTGTGGTCGTGGCAACGCGCACAACTCAGCGTCAGGCCCATCCAAACGGTGCCCATCGCTTGTACCCTGTCGATCACGTACTCAGTACGCCATTCTTCGTCGATCGCCCCACCCTCGGTATTGATTCGATGATTTCTATTGAATCCGGTCGCCAAGATCTGACTCTGCGTGGGATTCGGCAGTAAATCGCCAGCCAACTGCTCGACGGTAAACTCGTCGTACGGTTTGTTGGCATTGAACGATTCTATCACCCAGTCACGCCATGGCCACTGACTATTCTCCAAATCGTTATCGTAGCCGTGACTATCAGCATATCGCGCGCCGTCGAGCCACCACACAGCCATGCGCTCGCCAAACCGCGGTGAATCAAGCAGACGGTCAACAACTTTTTCATATGCGTCGGCCGAGACATCATTCAAAAAAAGATCAATCTGGTCGACCGCAGGAGGCAAACCGGTCAAATCAAAACTCACACGACGAATCAGGGACTCCTTGGTCGCCTGCTTTTTTGGCTCTAGCCCCGCCTTAGCCAAGCGCTCAAAAATGAAACGATCGATCTCATTGTGCCCCCAATCTTGACGATAGGGCAATTTTGCCTTCTTTGGCTCTTGGAAAGCCCAGTGCTTTTCGTAGTTGGCGCCTTCTCCAATCCACTCTTTTAGTCTCGTCTTTTCCGACTCGGTCAACTGCACCTCGTCAGATGGCGGCATCACGAAGTCCACATCCTTTGAAAAAATTCGGGAGATAAGCGCGCTCTTTTTCAAGTCCCCCGGCACCACCGCTCGAACGCCATTACGCTCAGCATAAGCCGACTCCTGCTCATCCAATCGCAGTCCAGCTTTTCGTTTCACCCCATCCATACCGTGACAGGCAAAACATTTCTCGGCGAAGATAGGTAGCACATCCTTGTTAAATCCCACCTCCGCCTTGGCGATATTCACCGCCAACCAAGCGATGGCGGTAATAAAATGAACCTGTTTCATCGTGCAGCAACTACTCAGCCGAGCATAAATCCCGCGTTTATTTCTGGGCACGACCGCTACTGGTGTTCTTTCGAAAATTGAGTTTGGCCAATTTGTCCTTCACGGGGTTCAAGTGCCGTCCTTTCAGTCGATCCACATCCTTGGCCAGGCGGAACCACTCCTTGGCCATCGCTTCGACTCGTTTTGGATTATTCGCTGCCAAATCGTGTGTTTCCGTCCGGTCCTCCCCAAGGTTGTACAACTCCCAGCGTCCCAGCTTGGCCGAGACTAGCTTCCAAGAACCCTGCCGAAGAGCGCGGTCAGTCCCGAAGTGAAAATATAGATTCTCATGCGGCTCACGCTCATTACCCTCAAGAATCGGCAGCAACGACTTGCCCATCAGGGGGTCGATCTTGCGATCGCCGATTTGCTTGGGGTATTTCGCGCCGGCCACATCAATGAACGTGCCCATGAAATCTATAAGATGACCCGGTTGCCTCGTGATACTGCCTGGTCCGGTCTTCAATCCCTTCGGCCAATGCGCAATGAGTGGCGAACTAATGCCGCCTTCGTGCTGGTTTTGTTTGTAGAACCTAAACGGCGTGTTTCCCGCGTGCGCCCAACTGGCATCATAAGTCCAGTATGACTTGGGATCCCACGGCTTGAGGTAGCGACCGCGCGTGCGCTCAAATGGACACGCTCCGTTGTCGGAGCAGAAAAGAAATAACGTGTTATCCCAAACACCCTTCTCCTTCAGCTTGGCCACGATACGGCCGACGTTTTGGTCCAGCACATCCACCATCGCGGCAAACACCTCCATACGGTCAGCCTCCCACTCACGTTCCTTAGCGTTGAGACTGTCCCACGCCGGAACATGCGTCGGTCGCGGACTGAGCTTGAATTTTTTTTGGATAAGCCCGCTCTTCAACTGCTTCGCATAACGCGTCTTGCGCAACTTGTCCCAGCCACCGTCATACATGCCGTTGTACTTGTTTACATCCGCCTCCGGCGCATGCAGCGGATAATGTGGCGCGTTGAACGCCACATAGAGCAGGAACGGATTCTTTTGCTGAGTCGCTTCATCGAGAAACTTCAAAGCGAAGTCGCCATTGGCATGTGTGGTGTAAAACGGCCGACCATTGAGCCTCTCCGGCACCTCATACTTTTCCCCGTTGAAACGAAATGTGTCGTCTCCTTTGAAGAAACTCGTCGCCCCGGACAGGTGCCCCCAATAACGCTGAAAACCAAAGTCAGTTGGTTCCTTGTTCAGATGCCACTTGCCGACCATTGCCGTGAAGTAGTCCGCCTGACCAAGCACCTCGGCGATTGTTGCCCCACGATCGAGCTTCGCCCCACCCGCCTGGTCACAGTAAAGGCCGGTCAATAGCGATACGCGCGACGAGTGACACTTAGCCGTGTTGTAAAACTGCGAAAACCTCAATCCCTCAGCTGCCAGGGTATCGAGGTTTGGTGTTTGAATTTCCGACCCGTAGCAACCCAGATCGGCAAAGCCCAAGTCATCGGCCATAATCAGGACAATGTTTGGCCGCTTGGCGGCATCAACAGACACAAAACAAGCCAGTGCTGAAACGAAAATCCTTATCAAGTTCCTCATAAGTTTTGGCAGGAAACCTACAAAAGAACCACGACATCCACAACGTTAGTCAAATGCTTGGCTAAGCTTTAAAAGTTTGTCGAAATCGGGTTGTTGGGTGTCGAGGGCAAACCAGCGTTTTGAACCCTGGCCGAGCGATCGTACTGTAATCGGCACCACTCCGTTTCTATCCACCGGAATTCTTCCTTTTAGAGCTACAAAAAAGAATCCTCCAGAATCTACATTGGAAGTCCATGTCGGCAAATAGGTCAGTTCCACCGTACCGTCTTTAGAATCCCATCGTGTCAATTGCCGCGTCACGTCGAACCGGAGTTTTTCCTCATTATTGAGAACCAGCGCGAAGCCGTCTGTTTTCGGTTCTGTTTCCCACCCGACACCGCCGGAAAAATAATAAACCATAGTACTCCCTGCGGTTTTTGGTCTCGGCGGCGTAATCCATGCCAATTCAGTTCCGGTTTTCAACTGACGAATAAATCTTCGATGATCATGGTCTCCAGCATAGTTAAACCATTCCGTCTCCTCGCTATCTGCTTTCGAGACAACCCCAACCGCCGGTTGCGCCACTCGCACATAACCTTGCAGCTTTTGCAGTATACGGATTTCTTCTTCCGTTCTCTCGCCGGTCACCCAGTTGGCCAAGCGCTTAAACATCAATGTTTCACCGCTGGGCAGCTTGTGATATGGCGAAGGTTCCTGATCCGCCCTAGCCATGAATGGTTCACCGACTAGTTCACGAATGGCCTGAACCAGTTTATCTTCCACATCCGGATCGTATCGACCAGGCTGCTCATAGTAGACTTGGGAAAAATCGGCCTCATAACCACCCTCCTCCAGCACACGACGCGACGGAATATAGCCTGGCATGTCATTCACCCATGCGTTGATCCACAGGCGAGACCAGTCAAGTTCTCGCTTAAGCCGAACGGCATAATCTACCACTACCTCGCCCGCTAGAAACACAATTGCCAACTCGTTCCCAAATTTCCAGACCGACATCGGATAGCTTATTTCCGCCGGAATTGATCCCTGCGTGTCCAGTTTCGCCAGCATCGCTTTGGCCAATTGATGCTCGAAACCACCGGACTTTAGTTGTGCCTGCCAATATTCGCGCGACTTCGGTTTGACCAATGGCAATTGTATTCGCCTGGAAACCACGGTTGGCACCCCGCCCAGTAAAATCGTTCCATCCGTAAGCAGCCGTTTGGCTTCTGCGGCAATCGAACGTCCGTGCTCCTCAGCAATCTGAAGACTACCGCTTGGTTGCGGCCCGACGTCCGCACCGCAACCAATCGTCATCAGTGAAACCGCACCGGCAAACTCTTTCTCCATCCACTCATTCGCAAAACCGGCCCAATCCCCGCCGACACGATTCCGCGAGCCCACCGTCGTACAGTGGCAGGCATAATTCGCCCAGACAGCACGCACCTTGCCGCTACTATCCCGTGCCGCGAGAACCGGCATGCTATGATCAACTGGTGCGTTCCGTTGAAAACCAAATCCTGCCCACTTGCCATTACGGATTATCCGCCGGTTTCCACCGAATGTCGCACGCCCCTGAGCCCATTCAAGTTGCATCGGTTCGCGCCTGTCTAAAGCAGCGAGAACGGCCTCCTCCATTTTATCGATCACAAATTCCGTGTATTCCACCACCCTTCGATCCTGCTCAGGTGTTGTGCGCCCCGCCCAAACCACCGCGGCATAACCGACCAACGTCGGGGCATTGTGAGTGTGCGTTGCGGCGATCACCAAGCGATCGGGCGAAACCCCGTGCTTGACCAGGCGCTTTGCCAGGCGATCAGTAACCGCCTGCGGTACGCCGCAATTATCCAGTGCCACAACCGCTACCCGTTTCTCGTCACCCATTACCAATGCACGTGCCCATAACGGTGTATCGACACCTTGATGCTCCGTCGCCCGCCCGCCATACCCCGCGAGCAAAACCGGCCCTTTCGGCGTCACATCCACCTTCGCAACCCCCACCGACATAGCTAACCCACAAAGCGAAATTTTAAATGCCAGTGCAAAGCAAAAGATCATATTCAAACGAAAACAAATCATTATCTTTTTGCTATTTAGAAATTATACCCCATCTAGATTCAGGATTCGTGTGTTTTAATTGAGCCTGCAACGCCTACTCATTCGCAGCCTCACATTGCAATATGGTCTAGTCCAAGTTTGAATGCATCTCTTCCTTGCTTGGCGTCTTGGACGGCACTCCGCCCTTCGGAATCTCAACGTTTGCGGTCCATAGAATAGCGTTAAGCATCAGCTTGCGATTATCATCGTGCTGCCAGTTCATATGCACATGCCCGCCGGTAAAGCCAAACCCACGACCGCCGCCGGGACGTTCGTAGGCCCATGCAACATGTTGACTCTCGCCATTGGCTACCGCCTTTCTTACTGTGGGATTGCCACTACGCGCGCCGTCAGGACGCTTCAAAGTCTTAGCCGGTGGCACATCAGTCAGAATCGGCGTCACGCCCTTGAGATCTTTCACAAAGCGCATGTGATAATACCACTCGTCGTTGACGCTGAAGGGCTTCACGCCGTTCCAGATCGAATGCTCCCGTGCCTTGAATTTAGGTGTCCAGTGAGGGTTCACCGACCAGTTCAAGTCGCAGAAACCGCCCATCCACTCGATGAACTTGTTGCCCGAGTCACCTTTGACCGCCTCGGTGGCCCAGTGAATCATTACCACACCCGTGCCCTTTTTCATGAGCGAATCAAACTCCTTTAGCTTCGGGTTAAGCACATGGCGGCCGTGGCCGGTGCAGAAAATAACAATTGAATCCGCACCCTTCAGGATCGATTCGTCCTTGGGGTATCCGTAATGAGGCACTAAAACCGCCTCGATTGGCAGGCCCGATTCATTCAGTCGCTTGGCGAGAATCATATTCCCTGCCCGATGTTCGTGTGCCAGGCGGCCATGACTCGGCTTGCCCGAGATAAAAACCACCTTCGCCTTTTTATCGGCCGCTTCAAGCGTTACGCCGGACAGTAATCCAGCCAGCACACTCAAGTTTGCAATTATTTTTTTCATTGATGTCCTTTGATTTAGTCCACTTTCCAAGGCCACGGCTTCACGCGAGCCCTTACAGCCCATTTCTCCCATTTCTCGGCAAGCAACTTTACCTTGTCCGGATTAGTCTTCGCCAAATCATTTTGTTCAGACCGATCGTTGTTCATGTTGTAAAGCTGCCACTGATGCAGTTTGGCATCACCACCTGAATCACCGTATCGTACAAGCTTCCATTTGCCGTCACGAATAGCGCCGTTGAGGTGATGATCAAAATAGAGTGCGTCCTTCCTGTTCAATTCGTTGCCACTGAACGTTGGCTTCAGACTCACGCCTTCAAGCGGCTGGATTTTATGCCCTCTAAATTCACTCGGATGCGCAACACCGGCCACGTCAACACAGGTCGCCATAAGGTCAATGATATGCCCTGGATGGCGTTCTAGTTTGCCGTTGACCTTCGGGTCAATTCCCTTGGGCCAGTATGCGATCAACGGTGTGGAGATACCACCTTCATGTGCGAAGTGTTTGTACTCTCTGAACGGTGTGTTAGATACATTTGCCCACCCACGGCCCACCCCGGTAAAGGTATCCTCCGGCCCGGCCATCGCATCGGGGCCATTCTTCACCGGAAGACCATCACGCGTCTGCATCGGCGGCCAGATCTTAGTCTGAAAACCATCTCTACCCAGCGGCCTGTAATCCGTGCGGTAGGGACGATTCGGCTTGTAGCGGCCAAAACCCTCCGCACAGGCGCCGTTGTCCTGTAGATAAAAAATTAGCGTGTTATCCAGCGTGCCCTGCCGTCTGAACTCCGTCACGATACGCCCAATGCCGCGATCCATGTTGTCGATCATCGCCGCGTACACCTCCATGTTACGAATGTCCCACTCCTTGTTAGACGCCTTTTCCCAGTCATCCGACTGCTTCGACAAATTTAAGTCCTTGCGGATCAATCCCAATTTCTTCAGCCGCTCAAATCGCGCCGCACGAATTTCCGAGAAACCACCGTCGTAAACACCCTTGTATTTTGCGATGTCTTCAGGCAAGGCGTGCATCGGCCAGTGCGCCGTGGTGTAGGCCACATAAAGAAACACTGGCTTATTCGGCGACTCTTTCGCGTGTTCCTGTAGAAACATCACCGCGTTGTCACTGATGGCGTCGGTGTAATAGTAGGTCTTGGGCTGATATTTCTCGTCATTCGCCGGCGTGATAAAACTGTTTGCGCGACATAAGGTGGCCGGATCATAGAAACTGCCCGCACCAATAATGGTACCGTAAAATTTTTCAAAGCCGCGTTGCAACGGCCAATTATCCTTGGGCCCTTTTGGCCGCGTGTGCTTGGTCACGTGCCATTTGCCGCTCATGTAGCGCCGGTATCCGCCCGTGCTCAATGCCTCGGCAATTGTCACCACATCACGACCCAGTTCACCACGGTAACCAGGAAGCTTGTTGTCCCCCGTCATTAACCCGATCCCGGCCTGATGCGGATACAGACCTGAGAGCAAGGAGGCCCGCGTTGGGCAACAGCGTGAGGTGTTGTAAAACTGCGTAAACCGAATCCCGTTTGCTGCCAACTGATCAAGCGTCGGTGTTTTGATTTCGCTCCCGTAACAACCGATATCCGAAAAACCCATGTCATCAGCCATGATCAGAACAATGTTGGGCTGCTTAGAAGCGGCATGCAGTCGGGTACCGAGCGCAAGCGACACCAAGACGAAAAGAACAAGGATGTTTTTCTTCATTTACTCTTGGAAATATTCTCCATCAACTGCCTGAGTTGGGCGACGATCTTGGGATGGTTGGCCGCAAGGTTAGTTCGTTCGCCCAAATCTGCTTCCAAATCATAAAGTTCATCGACTTTCTTGCGATCATCCTCGACCGCATATCCGTAGAAGTGCGCATCGGGCTTAATATACTTCCACTTGCCTTTGCGCACTCCGGCTTTATCAAAATAAAAGTGCTCGCGACCCGTTTCACGTTTTCCGAGGATCAAGTCGGTTTGATTGATTCCATCAATGTACCGATCCTTGGGTACTTCGAATCCGCATAGATTTGCAAAGGTTGGCATAAAATCAATGGTGGCAAAGATCGCATCATTCACGCGGCCCACCGGCACCTTGCCCGGCCAACGCATAATGCAAGGAAGACGATAACCGGCCTCGTAAGGCGAACCCTTGCCGTTACGCAAGGGGCCCGCTTCACCCCAGAAGATGGAGTCTTTGGGATGGCCCTTCTTACGCTTAGTATATTTATCCTGATTCCACGGGCCGTTGTCACTGGTGTAGATCACCAGTGTGTTATTAGACAGTTTCAATTCATCCAAAGCATCTAGCAGTCGACCAGTTTCATGATCAAATTCCTCCACCACATCGCCATACAAACCGCCTTTAGACTTGCCACGAAACTTGTTCGAGGCGTCGATGATGGTGTGCATCATCGTGTGGGCCACATAGAGGATGAAGGGCTTTTTCTTGTCGCGCTTGTTATTCAGAAAATCGATGGCTTTATCAGTGTAGAGCCGGGTGAGGCTGCCCATATCGCGGGAGTTACCCGCCCTATCGTTATTTTCGTGAAAGGCAACTCCACCTCCATCGTTGGCTCCGAGGGTGCCAAAGTAATAATCAAAACCCTGGGCATTGGGCATGCGTTCAATAATAGGTTTGCGGTTGGAGACATCCCATTTACCGATACAGGCAGTCTGATAACCAGCTTTGCGAATCAATTCCGCCCACGTGATTTCAGAAGCCGGCATTCCCCAACCACGACTGCGGATGGGTTGACGCCCGGTGAGGAGCGCAGAACGCGATGGACCGCAAACGGTTTGGGAGTAGAAAGAGGTAAAGCGCGTACCTTCCTTGGCCAATTGATCCAAGCGCGGCGTCCTGTTTTTCGTGTTGCCGTAACAGCCCAGATCCGCATAGCCCTGATCGTCGGTAAAAATGATGAGGATGTTTGGCCGCTGGGCATTGGCGTTGATCAGAGCACCAGAGGCGAGGAATGCAAGGACACAAAAGATGACAAGAATCCTGCATTCTTTTATCCAGATACCTTTAGAATTTGAGTTCATGGTTTTGAAATTAAGTATTAGCGACCGGGGAATTTCGGAGCTCCGCCAAGGTAGGGAAACTTGTCGAAGTCGGGTCCATTGCCAGTGACTCTAGGGTCTTTTGTTTTCCTCAGTTCAGTAAATAGATGCGCCTTTAATCTTTTCATGGTCTCAGCATAAGCAGAATCGGCAGCGATATTCACCAGTTGATCGGGATCTTTCTTTAGATCGTATAATTCAGTGGTAGGGCGTTTCCCAAACGCCAGTTCGTAGAGCCCGCGATGATGGGCATCCTTATCCCGGTTCTCAACCATGTAGGTCTTGGTCGGACCATTATCACAGTCGCTCAACCAAGCCCCTTTAAACGCCGCCTCTTGATAATTAGGAGTGCCTGCCGGCCAACGGTCAGGGAAAAAGTTGTGGAGATACAGAAAGTCGTGAGTCCGGATGGCTCGAGTTGGGTAGCCACCCATATCCCTCCCTTCCTGGCCCGGCACATGCCGTTCCTTACCATGAAGTACGTAGCCTCGGTTGATCTTGTCCTTGCCCGCAAGGAGCGACATCAGGCTCCTACCAGAAACATCAGCTGGAACATCCAAATCTACAGCTTGATAGAACGTCGGTGCCACATCGACGAGACTTACGAAATCGTTCACCACCGTTCCGGATTTCACCTTCGAAGGCCAACGAATTGCAAGCGGCACTCGAGCTCCACTATCATAGTTATTGCTCTTGCAGCGCGGGAACGGCATGCCGTGATCGCCTGTCATGACAACGATGGTGTTGTCGAGTTCACCCCTCTCCTCAAGCGCCTTAATCGCGTCCCCAACCAAGCTATCGAAACGCTGTACTTCAAAATAATAATCCGCAACGTCGCTGCGGACTTCATTGGAATCCGGGAAATGCGCAAATAATTTAATTTTTGAAAGATCCATCCCGCTTTTCACCCCCGAACCCTTTGCGTAGCCGCGGTGTGGATCGGAACTACCCAGCCAGTAACAGAACGGCTTGCTACTTTCCCTGCTCTTCATAAAGGCGCGGAAGTTTTTGTAACGAGGCCCCGCTAGTTGACGGCCTTTTTTTTGAGTACGACCCGGCCCCCACCCCTTACTGCTGACACCAGTCGCGTAACCGACCTTCGCCAATAGCTCAGGATATGTGTCATACTTGTCAGGAAATACACTCCAGAGATTGCCCGCACCTTCAAGTCGCCAATGCCATTGGCCAGTTAGGATGGCACCGCGCGACGGCGTGCAGGATGGTGATGACACGTAGGCGTGATGAAACAGTGCCCCCTCCTTGGCCAAACGATCGAAGGTTGGCGTCTTGACCACCGGATCACCGTACGAACTGGCATGTGGCCAACCCCAGTCATCAGCAATGGCAAAAAGGATATTCGGCCGTTCAGCAGCATGCAGGGAACAGGCAAACAAAAAAACCAGCTGTGGCAATAATCTCATGAGTGGCCGACATCTTCCCACTGTCTTTTCGTTAAACCAGCACAAAACTTGGCTTCATCGACGAATCGTTACCTTGGCGATACCTCGTTCACCCAGTCAGTGTGTAGTTTCCTGAGACGCCGCACGATTTCAGGTTTAACCTTGGCATAATCCCTTGCCTCAGGTTTGACATCTGCCAGGTGCCGCAGCGAAACCTTGGTATTCCCGTCCGAGCCGATCAGTTTCCAGTCACTCTCACGAACGGCCCATTTTTTACCCCAGGCAAAATGTAGAATCTTGTTTTTCGACTTTGCCTTGGCATTGCGGATCAACGGCAACACGCTGTGGCCATCGAGCTTCGGAGAGTCAGAAAGTTGCTGTACTCCACAAAGGTCGAGCACCGTGGGAAACCAGTCCATTGCCGTGATGATTTGCCCACGCACCTTCCCCTTTGGCAGCTTGGCCGGATAACTGATAATGGCCGGCACCCGCACACCACCCTCGAGAAAGCTACCTTTCTGCCCGATCCACTTGCCAGTGGAGCCGCCGCCGCTCGCGCCATAAAAATGCCCCTTGGGATAACCACTCCTGTGATTGTCCAAACGAATTCGATTGCCGGTTTCCTCCGAGTGCCCATTGTCGCTCATGAATATGATGATCGTGTTTTCGCGCAGGCCTAGTGCTTCCAATTTGTCGACAATCTGCCCGATATAGTGATCAGTCGTGCTTACGATAGCCGCGTAGGAGCGCCGGGCCGGTTCAGCAATGTCCTTGTACACCTCCTCAAACCGCTTAAGCGCCTGCTCCGGATAATGCGGAATGTTAAACGGCACATAGAGTAAGAACGGCCGATCCTTGTTTTGCATAATGAATTTCAGTGAACGCTGCACCATCAGCTCAGGAAAATATTTACCCGGCGCCTTCACCGGCATGGTGCCCTCGTACAGGTCGTGAAAACCGTTTCCGTGTAGAAAGAAGTGGTTGTAGTTATCAATGAAGCCGTCTCGAATGCCGAAGAACTCGTCGAAGCCCTGCTTCATCGGCCCGTAATCGCGATGTGCGCCGAGGTGCCATTTTCCATAGAGCGCGGTGCGGTAACCGGCCGTTTTCAGTATCTCAGCCAGAGTTACCTCCTCCAAAGCCATATTGATACCTTTAGCAGAATTCATGTCACCTTGCGTCCAGTGCACCACGCCGCCCCGCTGCGGGTGCCGCCCGGTCAGCAATGCCGCCCGCGCCGGGCAACAAACCGTGTGCGCGTATGCCTGAGTGAACCTCACACCGGTCGCCGCCAGCTTGTCGATGTTCGGCGTGATAAGATCATTTGAGCCGTAGCAGTTAGCGTCGATCGTGCCCTGGTCATCCGTGAACAGGATCACGACATTGGGTTTGGCCGCTTGGCCAAGCGGCACCAAGGAGAGCGCAATAAAAACCAGAAAGAAGCGTTTCACCCGGCGAGCATTCAGAAGCCGCTGGATCAGGTCAATCATAGAGCAAGATCCACTGACCAGCCTGCGAGGTTAAGGGTTAGGACAGTTGCTTGAAGACTAGAAACAAGGCGCCCAGCAATTCACCCAATCCAAGCTCGATCAATCCACCGGGGCGCTGCCCCACCAATCCTTGTTTGGCCGGTAGCCGGGGGCGAGATAGTTGGCATGACGTTTCTCGAGCGTGGCCTTGCCACGTGTCTGTATGGACTTCCATCGGGCCTGGCGCTTGGCCGCGTCGAACGCCGGATCCTTGCCCGGGAACTTCGCACCGGTGGCCTTGAGCCAAGCATCGAGAGCGGAGCGGAGAGCCTTGGCCTTTTGGGGATGGCGTTTGACCAAGTCACGACGCTCCGCCGGATCCTCACGCAATTGGTAAAGTTCATCACGGCCGTCCTCATGGTAGTGGATCAGCTTCCAGTCATTCTGCGTGATGATAGACGACGGCTCACCGCCCTGGTTGCCGTAGTGAGGGTAATGCCAATACAACGGCCGGTCTGCGATCACCCCGCCCTTGAAAAGCGGCACGATGCTAACGCCGTCTACATTTTGCTGTTTCGGAACAGCGACGCCAACCAGGTCAAGCAGGGTCGGGTACCAGTCGATGCCGCTGACGGGTACTGCACTGGTCGATCCGGCCTTCATCACGCCGGGAGCCTTAATGTAAAATGGCTCGCGGATGCCTCCCTCCCATTGACGCCCCTTGCCGCCGCGTAACGGCGTGTTACTCGTAGAATAGGCGTCGCCCGAAGAAACACCGCCATTGTCTGAGGTGAAGCAGATGATCGTGTTGTCTACCAGGCCAAGCTCATCAAGTTTCCGCAGCACGATGCCAACAGCGTCGTCCATAGTTTCGACCATCCCACCATAAATCGGGCAGTCCTGTGCCTGTCGTACATTGAGACGCCGATCAAACAAAAACCGCTCCTTGGCCAAACCGGCATTCTCTGCCTTGTCACGGTATTTTTTCCATAGCTTGGGTGTAGTTTGTATCGGGCCATGCACAGTGTAAAAAGATAGATAGGCGAGGAAAGGCTTGTCCTTGTTAGCCTCAATGAATTTGGCAGTTTCGCGACCGAGGCGCAGGGTAAGCGACTCGCCTGCGGGGCCGGACTCCAGGTTAGGATTCTGCCAAGGCGAAAAAAAACCGCCTCGAGGACTGCCGACATCCCAGCCGCCTTTGTTAATATCGAATCCATGATCCGTCGGCCAAGATCCCCTGCTTCCAAGATGCCATTTACCTGCGAAGAACGTCCTGTAGCCGTTGTCACGCAGCACCTCAGCCAGGGTAATCTCCGAGGCGCGCAGATTCCGTTCGTACTCAGCGGGCAAGTGGCTGTCTTGGCGGCCTCGGCCACTCCAAGCCTTGCCCGACGCGTCCCCGATCCAGGTGGTGATTCCGTGGTTCGTTGGATATTTGCCGGTAAGTATACTGGCTCGAGAGGGACTGCAAACCTGACAGGTGGCGTAACCGCGCGTGAACTTCATCCCCTCGTTGGCTATGCGGTCGATGTTCGGACTCTCATAATAGGTTGAACCCTCGTTACTGAGGTCGCGCCAGCCAAGATCATCAGCCAAAATAAACAATATGTTCGGCGGCCGCTTGGTCTCGGCAGCGGCAATGGCCTCCGCTTGGCCAAGCGAAAGGCAAACGAACAGGGCGATCGATTGGATGTTGAGTTTCATCACAATTTTCTGAGTGCAAAAAGCCAAGTTAAAGAGGATGCCGCGGGAATTCAACTCGACATCGGTAAATTTTACGACCTGAAAACTCATCTCGGGGACGAGTTTTTCCGTTGGGCGCAATATTGAAAAAAACATTTTTTTATGCCAAGTTTTCCTCCCTGTCTTTCATGTTAATTTTTTGTCGGATGCATCTACCGAAAAGCCCAACGTTATTCATAACAAATACAAACAAATGATTTCTCTCAGAAAACAAATCCTTCTCTTTTCGTTTAGCTTGATTGTAACAGTACCGGTCTTACTGCACGCCACGGAGGAGAAACCGAACATCGTCTTCATCATGGTAGACGACATGGGATACGGCGATGCGGGATGTTACAATCCAAAATCCAAAATCCCCACCCCACACATCGACTCACTCGCGCAAGACGGAATGCGCTTTACAGACGCACATTCCCCGGGAGCGTTGTGCCATCCATCGCGCTACGGGCTTTTGACTGGGCAACATCCGTTTCGAGCCGATGTTGCCTCATGGCGCACACGGGCCGTGATCGGGAAGAACCAAACGACAATCGCCTCTCTACTACAGTCGAATGGCTACCGTACGGCCATGGTCGGCAAGTGGCATCTTGGCTTTGACGAAAACGGCTACAACAATCCGCTGCCCGGTGGCCCGGTGGATCGCGGATTTGACACCTATTTCGGTATACGGGCCTCGACCGATATCCCGCCCTATTTTTACATTCGAGACGATCGCGCAGTTGCACCACCGAGCGATCGGATTGAGGCGAACAGCAGCGAGGGTTGGTCACCGATTCAAGGCGCTTTTTGGCGTGAGGGCGGCATCGCGCCTGGTTTGAAACTAAAGGATGTGCTCCCCCGTTTCACCAACGAGGCAGTCAGCGTCATCGAACAACATGCCAAGTCGAAAACCGAAAAACCCCTGATGCTTTACCTCGCATACCCCGCACCGCATACGCCCTGGTTGCCATCACCTGAGTACCTCAAGAGCAGCAAAGCTGGCATGTATGGCGACTTTTTGGTGATGGTGGACGCTATGATCGGGCGTGTACTTAAGGCGCTTAAGAAGTCCGGTATGAGCGATGACACGCTGCTGTTTTTTACCTCCGACAACGGCCCAGTCTGGTACAACACCGACGTGCGGCGACTTGGTCATGACTCAGTCGGTGGCCTGCGCGGCATGAAAGCGGACGCCTGGGAAGGCGGACATCGCATGCCGTTCATCGCACGCTGGCCCGGGCGGATTCGCGCCGGTTCTGTTAGTCGGCAGACAATCTGTTTCACCGATATGCTGGCGACGTTTGCCGCTGTTTCGGATGCCAAGCTGCCACCGGAATCCGGGCCCGACAGCTTTAACATCCTCCCCGTCCTGCTGGGCAAGCAGCTCGAGGATAAACCGATCCGGGGGCCAATTGTCATCCCGGCCCGGCGCAACATGATGTCCATCCGTTCAGGCCAATGGAAACTGATCACAGGTCTAGGCTCCGGTGGTTTTTCCAGGCCATCCAATGTAAAGCCACAGCCTGGCGACCCCAAGGGCCAACTCTATCACCTCGGCAACGACCTCTCAGAAACCCGCAACCTATATCAGGAAAAACCGGAAATTGTGAACTCCCTCCTGGCCAAGCTGAAAAAAATTCGCAGTCAAACCAGAACTCGACCGTGAATCCTTTCTGAAATAACAAATCAAAAAGTGAAAAAACTGGCCTTAATTGTTGCAGCCATCTCTAGCAGTTCGATTGATGCTGTCGAGGCAGCAAAGCAAACTTCGGGACGGCCAAACATCATCTACATCCTTGCGGACGATCTAGGCTGGGGCGATCTCGGCTGTTATGGCCAAAAGACACTACGCACACCGAACCTCGACCGTTTGGCCAAGGAAGGCATGCGCTTCATGCGGCACTATTCCGGCAGCACTGTTTGCGCGCCATCGCGCTGCGTGTTGATGACTGGACTGCACACCGGCCACGCCCGGATCCGCGGCAACGGCCCGGGCCAGTTGCAGTCAAACGACATCACCTTCGCCAAGGTGCTCCGGGACAACGGTTACCAAACAGGCTGCTTCGGCAAATGGGGCATCGGCAACCCGCCCCCATTGGACGACCCAAAGCGTCACGGCTTTAACGAGTTTTACGGTTACATCAACATGTACCACGCGCACAATTTTTATCCGGAGTTTCTCGTTCATAATGGCCGCAAGGTGAAGCTGCGGAACGTACTGTACGACGATTGGCGAGCGAAGCGCACCGGCCCACGGTACGAGGGCGCCGGCGTAGCACGGATTGCCGTTGACTACGCGCCCAAGTTGATCGCCGACCGATTGATTGACTACATCCGCAGGGCCGGTACGAACAACTCGAAACCATTCTTTGCCTACTACGCGCTGAACATTCCCCACGCCAACAACGAGGCCGGAGGCGAAAAGCGAATTGCTTTCGACGGGATGCGTGTGCCGGACTGGGGTAGCCACGCCAACCTCGACATCCCAGACCAAGAAAAAGGCTTCGCCCGAATGATCGATTACATTGACAAGGACGTGGGTAGGATTATCTCGGTGCTGGACGAGTTAAAGATTGACGATAACACAATCGTGATGTTCAGCAGCGACAATGGCCCACACCAAGAAGGTCGACACAAGATGGAATTTTTCGACAGTAACGGCCCGTTGCGCGGAATGAAGCGTGACCTCTACGAGGGCGGCATCCGCGTGCCGTTTATCGTGCGCTGGCCAGGAACTGTGCCTTCAAAAGAAGTCAACCACCACATCAGTGGATTCCAAGACATGTTCCCCACCCTTCTTGAGTTGGCCGGAATCAAATCGGGTCACAAAGTGGACGGGATATCGATGGTGCCCACGCTTCTCGGCAAAAAAGGGCAAAGACAACACGATTACCTGTACTGGGAATTTGGCGAGCGCGGCGGAGCGAAAGCCGTGCTGAAAGGTAACTGGAAAGGCGTCCGTCGCAATACAAGGAGAAATCCAAACAGCCCAATCGAAATCTATAATCTGAAAAACGACCTCGCCGAAACCACCGACCTAGCTGGAATCCAAAAAAAACTGCTCAAGGAATTCAAGGCTGTCCTCAAGCGAGAGCATGTTGCACAATAATTTTTACACATGAAAAAACTACTCCTTCTGTTGTTTGTTGGCTTGCTTGGCAGCACGGATCTTTCGGCTCAAAAAAAGCCAAATTTCATTTTTATTATGGTTGATGACGCCGGGTATGGCGACTTCGGTTGCTACGGACAAAAATTGTTCACCACTCCGAATATCGATCGTATGGCAGCCAAGGGCATGCGATTCACCCAACATTACTCCGGCAGCACAGTCTGCGCCCCGACGCGATGCAGCATCATGAACGGCGTGCACACCGGACACGCCTTTGTCCGCGGCAATCGTGAAGTGCAACCGGAAGGCCAGGCCCCTATCCCGGCCGACATGATCACCATCCCGAAATTGTTGAAGGATGCCGGCTACACCACCGGTATGTTCGGCAAGTGGGGCCTCGGTGCGCCCGGCTCAGATGGCGATCCGGTAAAACAGGGCTGGGATGAGTTTTATGGCTACAACTGCCAGCGCCAAGCGCACACATTTTACCCGAAACACTTATGGCACAACGATGAAAAGGTGATGCTCGACGGAAATACCTACTCGCACGATCTTATCCAAAATAAGGTGCTGCAGTTCATCCGCGACAACGCTAAGAAACCGTTCTTCGCCTATTTTCCAATCACCATCCCGCACGCCGCCATGCAGTGCCCCGAGGAGGATGTCGCCCCGTTTCGAAAAAAGTTTCCGCAGTTTGAGGACAAGATTGGCAAATATAGCCACGGCACAAAAGTTCGTAACCCAGTGGCTGCATTTGCCGGCATGATGACCCGCATGGATCGTGGCGTGGGTCAAGTGCTTGATCTGTTGGATGAATTAAAAATCGCGAAAAATACACTCGTATTATTCACCAGTGACAACGGGCCACACTATGAAGGAGGACACCAACCAGGATTCTTCAACAGCAACGGACCGCTGAAAGGCCACAAACGAGACCTGTACGAGGGTGGCATCCGGGTACCGTTAATCGCCTATTGGCCAGGTAGAGTGAAGGCTGGCAGTGTAAGCGATCACATTTGCGCTCATTGGGATTTAATGCCAACATTTTGTGAACTTGCAAAAATATCAACGCCGACACACACAGACGGCATTTCGTATGTCCCAACCCTGACTGGTGGCAAGCAGAAGAAACACGACTATCTATACTGGGAATTTCACTCACGCGGAAACGCACAAGCGATTCGTATGGGCGATTGGAAAGCAATTCGATTGAAGGTCAAAAACAACCCGGACGCACCGATCGAGCTATACAATCTCAAGGATGACATTGGCGAAAACAAAAACATTGCAGCCGAAAACCCCAATGTGGTGAAACGAATTGCTCCCCTGTTTAAGGAGGCTCATATCCCATCAGAGCGATTTCCCTTGTTTGCTGAGAAGAGATAGCATTTAAAAAAAGGTCTCCAATAAGGCGCTGCATGCCGGCAAATGGAAGGCGATTAGATGCCGGATGATCACCGGGCAGAAAGCCGTTAGCCGAAGGATTAATTACCGCGACCGGCCAAAATCTTCCGGACGGCAGCAGCCTCAGCGGCGGCGTCAAAATCCGGATTCGCTTTCGCAGGCACAGGCGCATTGATTTTCTTTCGCCAATCGACGAGCAGCCGGTGCAACTCCCGCACCTTGGCCGGGTTCGACTTGGCGAGGTTCTTTCGTTCGCTGATGTCGTCTTTCAGGTTGTACAACTCGAGCGCGCCATCCTCAAAAT
>JAKUOU010000029.1 GCA_022451065.1 Pedosphaera sp.
CCACTCCTACCAGAGCAACCAGCGATTGATCCAGTTCCTGCAGGTCACATTCTGCCGCAGGCAATTGATTTAATTTGGTTGCGGCAGCGAGGTGGGCCGCACCGGCCTGGTAAGCCGTTTGCATGGTTTCGGCGTCGCTGCCGGCCGTACAGGCCAACGATGAAATGAGCACGCTGCATTCGTGGCCAAAACGTTTCAGTGAATAAACTTGGGCGGGTTTTTTGCGCTCTTTCAAAAAGTTAGGCTCCAGGTGGCGGATCACCAGCTTGGACAGCGAGAATTCAAACAGGTCAATCTGCTCATCCGCCGCCGCCAAGGTTTCCAGTAGGTGGGTGAAGTAATCGAACTGCTCCCTCGCCATGCGCCGCAGCGCGCCGATGGCCAGGTCGGCGACCGGCAGCTTGGCACGTGGATCAAGCTTGGCCACGTCGCCGCTCAACTTGAGGGTGGCCTTGGCCATCTGATCACCGAAAAGATCCTTCACTTGGCCGAGTTGCTTTTGCCGAACCGCCTCGTCCCGTTTATCGAGCAACAGGGCGAATATCAGTGCGCAGGCGTCGTGCGTGTCACGCGCCGCCTCTCGCACTGCCTCGGGCAATGACTTGAGCAGCGCAGCGGCAAAGTCAACATGCTCCGAGGTCGGGTTGCCAATGGAGTCGGCGATGGTCCCGGCCGAGGCAACCTCAACCTGCGCCTGGCCGGCCGCAGCCAATCCCATGACCACAGGCGGGAGCGCTTGACCAAGCGTATCGCCCACGCCGGGAATAGTGATGCCCGGCAGTGGTTGCTGCTTGGACGCTTTCGACTTGGCGGTAGGAGATCGCCTTTCATCAAATTTCACCTCGGAATAATCGCCGTCAAAGCTGGGTTCCAGCAACAGAATCCGCTCTAGTAACGGGGGATGCGTGGAGGTGATGGAAAACCACGACTTACGCATGCCGTTACCAAAGAACATGTGGCTGGCCTCATCCGCGTGCGGCGAGACCAACCGGGAAGCGCTGCTCAGTGCGCCAATCTTTTTCAGGGCGCCGGAAAGTCCCTCCGGGTTGCGTGTGAACTGCACCGCCGACGAGTCGGCGAGGTACTCGCGCTGTCGCGACACGGCGCTCTTGATGAGGTTTCCCATGAAGACGCCCAGGTAGCCCGATGCCATAATGGCAGCACCAGAGATACCGATGAGTACCCCAGCACCGCCGCCTTCTTTGCTGCTCCGTCTGCCCGACGAGTTAAACCCGATCTCCATCATCAGCCGCCCGAGTAGAGCCAGCACCAGTAGGCCAAACACCACGGCAACAAGGTGAAAATTCAGCCGCATGTCCTGGTTGAGAATATGGCTGAACTCATGGGCAATGACCCCCTGCAACTCATCGCGTTGAAGTCGCCGCATGCAACCGTCGGTCACGCCGATCACAGCATCGTCGACGGTAGAACCGGCTGCGAAAGCATTGATGCCCTTTTCGCCATCCATCACATACACCTCCGGCATCGGCACGCTTGAGGCGATGGCCATCTCCTCGACGACGTTCATCAGCTTCTGCTCGTCCGGATCAGTGGTGGCCATGTTCACCAACCGCCCGCCCATCATCGAGGCGATGCTGGAACCGCCGCCACTCAGCTGGCTTTTCCGGAACAGACTGGCAAGGCAGATGATCACGAATGTCCCAAGCACGACCCACAGGGCAAGCATAGGATCCTGCAGGGTGGAGAAATCAAGTTCTCCTTTATTCCGACCGGCCAACGGGATGACTGCTGCGATGATCAGGAAGTTCAGCAGGGAGATGAGCAGAACCGCAACGCAGAAAAGAAAAACCAGGACTCCGGTTTTTTTCTTGGCCTGACGCTGGCGCTCGAAGAAATCCATGGCAGCGATCCCTCAATCCCGGGCCGCCGGGGTCACATGTCGTCAAAGGAGATGTCGAGATCCTTCTTTTGATCCGCGGTGACGACTGCCTTGCCGACGTCGCCCAAGCCCTCGACCTCGAAGAAGATCGCCTCTGTGAACCCAAACATACCGGCTACCATGTTGGCCGGGAACACCTGCAACGCGTTGTTGTAGGTCATCACCGAGTCATTGAACGCCTGCCGGGCAAAAGTCACCTTGTTTTCGGTCGAGGTCAGTTCCTCGGTCAACTGCATCATGTTCTGGTTGGCCTTGAGATCAGGGTACGCTTCGCTTAGCGCGAACAAACGCCCCATCACGCCGCCCAGCGTGCCCTCCGCAGCCACCATCTGCTTCATTGCCTCTGGGTCGCTTGGGTTGGCGCTGACTGCTGCGTTGGCGTTCGCCGCCATGTTGCGCGCCTGGATGACCTCCTCCAGCGTCGTGCGCTCGTGTTTCATGTAGCCCTTGACCAATTTCACGAGATTGGGAATCAGCTCGTACTTGCGCGTCAACTGGATGCCAATCTGCGAGTAGTTGTTGTCCTTGGCGTTGCGCTTGCGGATCAACCCGTTGTAAACCCCCATCACCCACATACCAACGAGGACAACCAAGACAACCAAAGCCACTATAATTCCCAACGCAAATTCCATATTATGCCCCTTTCATCTTTTGGTGCGGAGTTTTATGCAAAAACAGGGGCGAAGTCAATTATAATTGATATTTTCAATTGTAGATTAGGTCGCCGGATCCCACTGGAACTCAAGGACTACCGAAGCCACGGCTGGAATTGAAGCGAGTACAACTCTGCATCCTTCAACTCAAACCTTAGACGCGCCACCGGGTATTTCCGGCGCAAGTGGCTGATGTCACCACCGGCCTGCCATGCCACGTCTTGCTGCAGCGAATCTCCCTTCAATCGCTTGCAGGCTGCCAAGGTGTAACCGGCGATCGCCTGGCCATTCGGCTGTTCGATAGCCACCCGGATGGCGCCCCCTTTGTGGGTCTGGTAATTTAACGTCAACCGTTCCGCCAAGTTGCCGAGCGCAAAAGGCTTCGTGATGAGTTCGCCAACATTCGCTCCGGCGCGAATGGAAACAAACCCGTCCTTCCGATATTCAAACCGCCGCACCCGGCTGTCGGGGCCGGTATAATATGCCTCGGTGGCGTACACCGAGAGGTGCAAGGGCCGTCCGGGAATCTCCACGAGGCCCCATGTCATGTAGTTGCTCCGGTTGCCGCCACGATCTTTCGGTGCCGATTCCGGCACCACCGGCTCCAGCCATCGATGAAAATGCAACCCATCCCGGCTGGCCATGAGGGTCGGCTCGACGCGCTGTCCCTCGTCCGGCAGATAGCGCGTGGGAAACCCGATAAGCAGATGCGGAGCCCGACCGTAGGGCTGCACGGCGTTCGTATACAGATGCTGCATGGGAATACCCTCCTGGTACTTGAGCAGCACAGGCTCACTCCAGTTGATGAAATCGCTCGATGTGCCGGTCATGATGGCGCGTATACCGTTGACGAAGCTGCGGTGATACTCACGGTACTGCTGCGTGTGTTCGTCCCAAAAGGCGAGATTCTGCGAATCAAACGCGCCCTCGGTGATCACCGGTTCATCCCGTGTCAGTTTCCAGTGAATACCGTCGGGCGATTCGTAGATGTACAGTCCCTTCTTCCCAACAGGCCAGCCTCGGGCGATGCCCTTGTAGCGCGCCTCCGGTAGAGAGGCAGGATTTCCGTCCTTGAATGCTACAAAACAGTGTGTGCCGACCCCGTCTATCACGATGTTGTTTTCCTTGGAGCCGTTGAACTCGAAAAGGCCAAGTTTCGGCTTCACCCAGTGGATACCGTCCCGGCTCTCGGCGTAGCAGGTTACCTCGCGATGTGTTTCTTTTTTCGCCTCGGCATCCCAATGGGATGCCCGGTAGTACATGCGGAACAAATCACCGT
Source organism: Pedosphaera sp. (assembly GCA_022451065.1). GTDB lineage: Bacteria > Verrucomicrobiota > Verrucomicrobiia > Limisphaerales > UBA1096 > UBA1096. Next base: position 3,833 of record JAKUOU010000029.1, read on the forward strand.
CTCGAAAGATCGTGTAGTACGCGCTGGTGTTGCCCTCCCATGGTGCATCGGTGGTCAGCACAACTTCTCTCGGCACTGGCTGGTTTAGGTGTTGTTTCACGCCGCCCGTCATCGAGGCAATAAGATGGTCATCGACGAACAACTCGCGCTGGGTACCGTGCTCACCAAGCCTCAGCGGCTCGGCAGCTATTGAAAGTTGCGCGGCAAGCAGCAGCGCAAAAACACAGTGAATGTGACAATTAGTTTTCATGGTGTTGTGTGTGCCCATTGTGAAAATTTTAAATTAGGCTTCGTAAAAAATCGGCCGTGCCGCCTGCCGACTCCTGAGCCGTTTCTCCCGGCTGGGCCGATTGATGCACGGTGACCGTCCCATCGTAATCGATCGCCTTCAACCCGGTAAACACCCGCTCGAAATCAATCCCACCGGACGCGTGTATCGGGATCAAGTCGAACGACACATCACCATTGCACCACGTCGGCAACGTTAACGCGCCATCCGGCTTGAGAATCTGGTTTTGCAGGTAGACGTTGAAGATCCACTTGGCCAGGCGCTCGATCGTTCCCTGGCCATAATCCTGCGCACAAGTTTCAAGGTTTGCCGGCTCGTAAACCAGGCCGAAGTTTGGCCTATCAATCGCCGTTAATGTTCGCTCGATGCTTTCCACAGTCTCAAACAAGCTCAGCGTGTGGCATTGGTGGACGAGCTGGATGCCGCGCTCGGCCGCCTCATCGGCGGCACTCTGCGCGTTGGCAATGTCCGACTGCTGCTTGAGGGCCACTCGAATCCGGGGCGCACCCAGGCGCTTGGCCAAATCGAGGTACGGGGTAATGTCCCGAAGTGCACTTGGCCCGTTGTCGTTGTTGTAAACCGTGTCGAAATCGCCGGTGACCATGCTCACGGACAGGCCGGCTTCATCCAGGCAATCGGCGGCTTGGTCACCGGCTTCCGGCGGCGACTTCACGCCCACCTGTGACGCCCGCATGCAGAGCGCCTCGTAGCCACAACACTTGGCCAAGCGGGCCAAGTCATCGAGTGGCATCGACGCCTTTTCCTTGGACATAAACTCTTCTGCAATCCGGACGGAGAGTGACAGTTGCATGATGTCAGCGCTTGGCCAAGCTATCCGCCTCGATGGTCTGAAGCAATCCCTGATGAAGGGCGAAGAATTATGAGAGTATTTTGTCGTTGCCCCAACGATATTTGAATTTTAGCATGCCGTTTTGTGTGAAACACAATTCTATTAAGGAGGATATACAAAATGGCTAGTTCATTATCTTTTAGAAGCGGAAATCCCGCCCTTGGGGCACAAACCTTCAATATCTCTGCCGATGGGCGGAACACAATGACATTGGAAGGGGCGGTGAACAAAACAGGTATCGGCCTTTTTCTTATAATGACTGCGGCCTACTTCACATGGACCAACCCATCACCGCCCATAATGATTGGTGGAGCAATCGGCGGACTTGTTATAGCACTGGTCACTATCTTTAAAAAAACTTGGGCCCCCTTTACCGTACCCATCTATGCCATACTCGAGGGACTTTTTCTTGGCGGAATTTCCAGATTTTTCGAAGATAGTTTTCCCGGTATTGCCAGCCAGGCAATCTTTCTCACACTGGGAATTCTAGGAGCCCTTTTACTGGCCTATAAATCAAAAATCATCAAACCAACCGAAAATTTTAAACTGGGCATAGCCGCTGCAACAGGCGGTATTTTTTTGATCTACATGATCAACATTATTATGGGCTTTTTTGGCAGCGGCATCCCAATGATTCACGAAAGTGGCATGATCGGAATCGGGTTCAGCGTTTTTGTTGTCATCATTGCCTCTTTGAATTTGGTGTTGGATTTTGATTTTATCGAGCAAGGTGTCGAACGAGGTGCTCCCAAATACATGGAATGGTATGGTGCATTCGGTCTCCTGGTTACCTTGATTTGGCTGTATCTCGAAATCTTGCGTCTTTTGGCTAAATTACAGAGCAGGAATTAATCCTCTTTCGCAGAAAAAAGGCCAAGCCTGACGGCTTGGCCTTTTTTTATGCTTCTTTAAAAACGTTAATCAGAGTGGCTGAACAACGATATTTTTGAACCAGACCGGGTGGCCATGGTATTGCAGCCCAATACTGCCGGTGCGCGGCATCTCCTTCAGCGCCGTGCGGAACTTATTTCGGGAGCCGTCCGGATTTTTGCGTGCAGTGGTCCATTGATCCAAATCGGCAACGACAACCTGTTTTCCGTTTAATACGACTTTTACCGATGAGCCGTTGACGGTAAGTTTCATATGATTCCACTCACCAGCCGGCTTGGTTGGATTCGAGCTTGGCGCAAGAGCATCATATAGCGCACCGCAGTCGTGCTTGCCCACCTTGGCCTTGCCGTGTGAATCAAAAATCTGAATCTCAAAACCTCCCTGCACCGCGTTTTTCGGGTCGGTGCGGAAAAACAACCCACTGTTGCATCTCTTGGACATCTTGAAGTCTAGCCCCAGTTCGAAGTTGTCGTAATTACGTTTACTCCAGATGTAGCCGCCCGGCTTGCTACTTGGCCCGAGCAATCCGTTCTTCGCCTCCCATGCCCCCGGCTTTTGCTGTGTCCAGTTTTTCAGATCTTTACCATCGAACAGCTTGACGGCTTTTTCACCATCGGCAGCCTGTCCGGTGTTCCAAGCCAAGCCGGCGACCAACGCTAGCGCCCAGTTGATGATTCTTTTTTTCATGTCGAGAATGTGCGCAAAAATTAATACCTGGCTGACCCCAAAAAGCAACCCGCTTGACCAAGCGCCTTGTTATCTCGCGGAAATGACAAGCATCTGCTCAATCGGCTGGCGCGCGCGATCGATAACTTCGTCAGCAAGCATTACTTCCGGCGTGCGATTGGCCATGCAGTCATGCAATTTTTCGAGTGTGTTCATTTTCATAAAGCGACACTCGTTGCAGGCACACTTCTCGGTTGGAGCAGGGATGAACTGTTTCTCGGGGCACTCCTTCTGCAGTCGATGTAGCATACCTACCTCCGTAGCAATAATCACTGCCTTAGCCCGTGAGTCGCGACAGAAATGAACCATTTTCTCAGTCGAACAAACCTCGTCGGCTAGCATACGAACAGCCTTGGTGCACTCGGGATGCGCCACGAGCGGCGCGTCGGGGTGTTCGCGACGAATTCGTGTGATGCTCTCATGCGTCCATTCGACATGAACGTAGCAGTTGCCCTGCCATAAGGTCATCGGGCGCCCGGTCTGCTCGATCACCCATGCTCCGAGATTCTCGTCCGGTACGAACAAAAGGTCGCGATCCGCCGGCGCGGCCTTGACGATTTTCTTCGCATTACCGCTGGTACAGATCACGTCGCTCAATGCCTTAACCTCAGCGCTGCAGTTGACGTAGGCAATGGTGTAAAAATTGGGGTTAGTTGCCTGCAGTTCGCGCAACTTGTCCGGCGGACAACTCTCCTCAAGAGAGCAACCCGCGTCGCGGTCCGGCAGTAGGACGGTTTTTTTTGGCGACAAAATTTTCGCCGTCTCCGCCATGAAGTGAACGCCGCAAAACACGATCACATCCGCATCGGTCTCGGCGGCCTGCCGTGAAAGGCCAAGCGAGTCACCCACATAATCCGCCAAGTCCTGAATCTCCGGCACCTGATAATTATGTGCGAGAATGACGGCGTTGAGTTCCTCCTTGAGTTGGAGAATCTCCCTCGATAGCACATCAAGTCGATCGGGCGGCGTACGACGCTCCACGCGGAAACCGGCGACGGCACTTGGCTGGATCTCGCTCATGTCGATCACGGCAAAAACTTTACGTCTACGGCTTGGCCGGGTCAACCAGGGCTTGTTTCGCTCGGCCAAACCGGTAGTTTCGCCGGATCATAATAAGCAACACAGTCACCCGCCGCCGTTTCGTTCAGCAAACCGCATTCACCATCCTCACCGCCGGCAGCGCCCGCACCTATGCCGCTAACGAGAAACTCGACATCGGGATCGTCGGCGTGGTCAACCGGGGTAAAGCTAACCTTAATGGGGTGGTCGGCGAGAACATCGTCTCACTGTGTGACGTGGACAGTAACTTCCTCTCCCACGAAGCCAGCCGATTTCCGCGTGCCCGCCGGTATGTAGATTTCCGACGAATGATCGGGCGCGAAAAGCTCGATGCGCTCGTCGTCAGCACTCCGGATCATACCCACGCCGTCGCAACCGCCGCGGGGCTGCACCATGGGCTGCACGTTTATTGCGAAAAACCACTAACACGCACAGTATCCGAGTGCCGCGCCATCACCGAACTGGCCCGGCGCAAAAAGCTCATCACGCAAATGGGTACGCAGATTCACGCCGGCGACAATTATCGGCGAGTCGTCGAACTGCTACGCGCGGACGCAATCGGCACAGTGAGAGAAGTGCATGTCTGGGTCGGCGGAAACTTTGGTGGCGGCTCACGAGGAACTGAAAAGCACAAAGTTCCAGCCAACCTCAATTATGATCTCTGGCTGGGGCCGACCCGTTATCACGTTCCGTATCACCCGACACATCATCCGTTCAACTGGCGCCAATGGTGGGACTTCGCAGGGGGCACGCTCGCCGACATAGGCTGCCACCACATCGACCTGAGCCACTGGGCGCTTGGTCTGCGGCACCCGAGCCGGATCGAGGTCGTCAAAGGCCCCAAGCCTGACGCTGAGGCTACGCCGTACACGCTGGTGGTTGATTTTCACTACCTGACCCATGGCAAACAACCCGCCACCAAGCTGCGCTGGTATCATGGCAATGAGCGCCCGCCACACTTTGCCGAGGGGCTCCTGCCCAAGTGGGGCAACGGCAGCCTGTTCGTCGGTAGCAAGGGCATGCTGCTTGCCGACTACGACAAGCACGTACTGCTACCAGAAAAGGATTTCAGTGATTTCGAACGCCCCGAGCCCAGCATCTCCCGCTCGCTTGGCCATCACCGAGAGTGGATTAACGCCATCAAGACCGGTGGCAGCACGACCTGTAACTTCGACTACGCCGGACCGCTGACCGAGGTGGTGCTGCTCGGCAACATCGCTCACCGCACCGGCTCGGCCCTTGAATGGGAGCATCGGAAAATGAAACTCACAGGCCACACGGAAGCCGATGAACACATGCAGCACCTCTATCGTGCCGGTTGGAATCTTTAATCACCACCTGGCCAAGCGCACGAAAAACTGGCCAAGCCATCTGGCCGCATGCTAGATTTTCGCCATGCCAATCGACCAAGTACTCAATGAAACCGAGGAAAAGATGGCCAAGTCCGAAATGGCTATGCTGCATGAATTTGAGGGTGTCCGCACCGGTAAAGCCAACCCTGCATTGGTGGAAAACCTCATGGTGGATGCCTACGGGTCAAGCATGCGGATGCGTGACATGGCCGGCATCACTGCACCCGAGACGCGAATGATCCTTATCCAGCCTTGGGATGCCGGCACAGTGGAAGCCATCGCCAAGGCCATCCAGGCCGCCAACCTCGGACTCAACCCCGCCATCGACGGTAAAGTCATCCGCCTCGTTCTGCCGGAACTCAGCCAGGAACGCCGCGAGGAACTCGTCAAGGTGGCTAAGAAGATTACCGAGGACAGCCGAGTGGCTATTCGTCACGTCCGCCGCGATGCCAAGGAGGGCCTAAAAAAATCAGCCAAGGAAGCCGGCGTCTCCGAGGACCAAATCAAGACCGCCGAGACGCAGGTGCAAAAATTGACCGACGAGTTTATCAAAAAACTCGACGAACATCTCGCCGACAAGGAAAGGGAAATCCTTACGGTATAAACTCAAGTATCTCCCTTGAATACAGAAATATTCAATCCCGAGAATAAAACAGTTATACTCGCGATTAATTTATCGCCCGTCGCGGCAAGTGTTGATTTCATTGACCACTAAGAAGGCGTGTATCAGTCCTTCGCTACCACCTTGGTTGACTCTTCCGGCGGGGTGAATTTGTGAAGGAGTTTCCCGGTCTCAAGTTCCCAGACACGTAGAATGCCGTCGAAGCCGCCACCGACTGCCAGTTTGCCGTCCGGCGTCACGTCGCTGGTGTGCATATAGGCGCCGGTGTCCGGCAGACGCCGCACTTCACCGCCGTCCTCCTTCACCACCTTGACGACATTATCGCCGGCTGAGACAACCGCCTGTGTCCCGATACCGAGGAAGTGTACAGAGGTGACTTCCTTGTTGAATCCGCTGAACGATTTTTTTTGCTCTCCGTTGAGCAGATTCCAGATTTTCACCGCCTTGTCGGCACCGACACTGGCCAGTACCCGGCCGTTGCGCTGCCAACTCACTCCCAACACATGGCCTGTGTGCCCTTCCAGCGCACGAAGTTCCCTGCCCCGGTTGGTCTCAAAAATTCGCGCGAAGCGGTCAGTGCCCCCGGAGGCCAACTGGCTGCCGTCCGGCGAAAAGGCCAGCGCGCAAACCGTGTCGCTGTGCGCCCCGGGAATTCGCAATTCCTCGGAGCCGTCCTCCACGTTCCAGATATAAATCTCGCCGCCGCGTGACGGAAAGCCACCGCCGGTGGCCAGCCATTTGCCGTCAGGGCTGAAATCGAGTGCGATCACCCGATCCTCGATCGGCGAGTCGCTGCCACCGCCACCGATTGAACGCGCCAACGTCCAACCCGACTCTGCCGCTAGCACCGACATCTCAGGCGAACCCCCAGCCAAGGCCAGACGGTTGCCAGGCAGCACGCAAACAAATCGAGACGGGCGGGCGGAAGAGTTGTAGTCCTGCGAACGTGCTCCGCCCTCGCTTGCCCACGCCTGCAGTCGCCCGTCGACGGACAGCGTGTAAACCAGTGAACCGTCGTCCGAGTACGTGGCGTGGGCCCAATCCTGCATCCAGGCTGCCGCCGCCGCCTTGCCTTCGGTGATCACGGCTTCGTGCCGAACGGGCAGTTTGCCGGCCTCCATCTGCTCGTCCCTGGCTTTCTTCAGGTTCGTCTCGGCCGTCTTTATGTTCTTCCCAGTGAAGCCAACCTCTGACTTTGCTAGGTCTATCTCGAGCTTGGCTTTATCGATCGCACTGCTGGCGTCGGCGATTTTTTTATCGAGATCTTTCTTCTCCTCGGGCGCTTTCTTTTGACGTTCCTCGAGCTCGGCCAAGGCTTTGGCTTTGCCGTCGAGACCGGTCTGCGCCGGTTTCACTTTCGCCTCGGCAGCGGCGAGCGACTGGGTCGCGGCTTGCAACCCTGCTTCCGCCTTGGCCAATTGCTGCTTGACTGGGGCGTGCCGGTCGAGCGCGGACTCGAACTCGCCGGCCTTGCGCTTGGCCAAAGTAGCGGCGACATCAGCCTGCGTTGTCAGAGTCTTTGCGCCGTTGGCCTTATTGGCAGTGGCCCGGGCATCCGCCGCAAGCTGCCGGGCGTTTTGAGCGGCTGAGCCAAGCGCCATCAACTCGTCGGACAACTTGGACTTGACTGCGGCGACCTGATCCCTGGCCTGTGTAGCCTTGGCCAGGGTATCCTTGGCTTGACTGACCTGTGCCTGCGCCGTCTTCAATGCTCCATCTGCATCAGCCTTGTTTTTTTTCGCAGCCTCAATATTGCTCGGCAGAACGGCAATTTCGTCTGCAAGTTTTTTCAGACCGGCTTCCGTATCGGTCTTTTCCTTCGTTTTGTCGGTCAAGGTTTTCTCGTGCTTGGCCAATGCCTCCGCTGCTTTTTTCGCAGCATCCTGATCCTTTTTGAGTTCCTTCTCTTTGCTCTCGACGTTGGACTTGTGGTGGACGACCTCGGCCTTCACGAACGCCAACGCCTGCTCAGCGCGGGCCACCGACTCAGCTGCGGTTGGATTACCTTGCAACTGGGCGGTCATCGCCCATTTGTCCGTTTCCCAAAGTTTCGCCGTTGGGCCGCCGAGCGTCACGATTTGCTTGCCATCGGCGCGAACCCGCAATCCAGAAATCGGCGCTCCATGGTCGATCTCCTTTTGCACCTTACCGTCGCTGACATTGAGAACGATCACCTTGCTGTCGGCGCGACCGGCCAACACTGCTTCGCCACCCGGCAATACCGCCAGTGCCGTGATGTCGCCCCCTGTCTTCCATTCATTCAAGACCCGGCCGGGGTTGATCACAGCCCAAGCCCTGATCACGCCATCGGGATGCGCCGAAACAAGTTGCCGGTCGTTCAACCAGGCAACTGCGCGCGCGTCCAGCGGCGACGACTCGCGGGTGGCACGCTCGCCGGTCGCTGTTTCCCAGGTACGCACCCAGCCATCGTCGAACAGCACAGCGACTTTTTCTCCGTTTGGCGACAAAGCCAGTTGCCCGGCGGCCTGGCCTTGAATTTGGGCGTGCCAAAGCGGCAGGGTGCTTTGAAGGTCGATTGCCTGCACGCTCCCTGCCAAGCCGGCAGCCACCACGCGCGCTTGACCAAGCGCGACACCGATCGCCGTGACTGTCTCGCCACGGGGGAGCAGGTTTAGGAGTTCATTGGCTGATGCCTGGTCACGACGCCAAAGCTTGGCCACGCGATACCCGCCGGAGGCCAGGGTTTGGCCATCGGGGCTGAATGAGAGCGACTGAACCACGTCGCGATGCGCCACAGCGGCCCCAGCGGGACTGCCCTTGGCCAAGGCGAAGTCGACCAACCGTGCGGCCAGTCGACGGGTTGGCAGATGGTAGACAAAAACCTGATTGCCTCTACCACAAGCAGCGTACTGGCCGTCCGGTGAAATGGCGGTGGTGTAAATCGCATTAACGACGAAAGGAAGTGGACGCCACTTCAAATCTTGCGATACCAGCGGCACTTCGCCCGTAGCGCCCTCGTCGATCCACAGCCTGATAAGCCCAAGCTGGTGCGGCGTCAGCCTTTCGGCACTGACCTTGTTTCGGCGGGGTGGCATGAACGGTTTCTCGATCTGCCGGACATGCGCCATCAACCGACTTTTATCGGCATTTCCCGGCACAACCATCACCCCACTCTCGCCACCCTTGGCGATGGTCGCAGGCGTCTCGAGGTTCAGTTCGCCTTCGGCGTCCCGGGTATTATGACAGGCGAGGCAGTTTTTACGCAGGATCGGCAGAATCTCGCGGGTGAAATCGACCGGCTTCTCCCGGCTCAACTCAGCGACCTCAAGCCCGGCCGACGCCTCTGCTGCAAAAAGCGGCAGTCCGGCCAAGATTAAGTTCCAGGCCATCATCATACTCAGGATCGTGTACTTCATTACAGGTTGAGGAATGCTCCCCTTTTTTTTACCGGATTAAAAGCTGTTTTTGTGCCGGCCCATGAATAACCAAGCATATTTAGCCGTTCGCTAAGGCGGCGAAAAAAACTACCCCGAATTCAGCTCGGGCTTTGACTCGCCGGGAAAGAGGTCTAGAGTGGGCAAAGACAATAGGAAAAAGTGGTGAGTCAACTTCAAGAGAAATCCCCATCGAGCAGCAACCGCCGCAGGTTCATCAAGCAGGCCGCCGCCGCCACGGCCGTGGCTGGATCGGGAAATCTCATCAAGACACCGGTTTACGGCCAGAACCAGGCACCCTCAGCCGGCCGGGTGCTCGGGGCCAACGACCGCATCAATGTCGGCTTCGTCGGTGTGGGCAACCAGGGGTTTAACACCCATATTCGGGAGATAAAAAACAACGCCGCCAAGCACAATGCTCAGGCCGCCGCCGCGTGCGACGTTTTCTCAGAGTACCGCGACCGCGCACAGCAGTTCATGGGCATCCAGTCCGGCGACGTTTACAACGACCACCGGAGGCTGCTTGATCGAAAGGACATCGACGCGGTGATCATCGCCACGGTGGATCACTGGCACGCGCCGGTTGCTATCGACTCGATGAACGCCGGCAAGCATGTGCTGATCGAGAAACCGATGACCCGCTACCTCAGCGAGGGATTCGATGTGTACGACACCTGCAAACGCACCAAGCGCGTGATGCAGATCGGAGCGGTGTTCTGCATCGAGGAGAAATGGCACCGGGCCGCACAGCTGGTCCGCGACGGGATGATCGGCCCGCTTGTTCTCGGGCAATCCTCCTACTGCCGTAATAGCCCCGAGGGCGAGTGGAACTACACCATCAATCCGAAGTTGACCGATAAGAGTATCGACTGGAGCCGCTGGCTCGGCAAAACCGGCAAGCGCCCGTTCAACGCCAACCACTTCTTTCGGTGGCGCAAATACAATCCCTACTGCTGCGGCATCCTCGGCGATTTACTTGCGCACAAGATCCACCCCCTGATGATCGCCAGCGGTAACCCGGAATTCCCGGAGCGCGTCGCCTGCCTTGGCACAAAAGAGATTACCAAAGATCGCGACGTGCCGGACAACACGCAGGTGCTGGCTACCTTCCCCAGCGGCTACACGCTAATGGTCGTCGGCAGCACGGTGAATCAGCAGGGACTTCCAGAGATGCTGCGCGGCCACCACGGTACGCTCTACTTCGGCGGCGACAAGGTGGACCTGAAACCGGAGACGCCGTTCGTTGACGAGATTGATCCCGAGAGCTTCAACGACCTCAAACCAAGCGGGGCGGATTTCTTCGCCGAGCACGCCGACTGGTTCAAAGTCATCCGCAACGGTGGCGAAACCAAGGGCAACATCAACCTCTCAATGCGGGCCCAGGTGGTCATCTCGCTGGCTGAGATGTCCGAGAGAATGAGTCTCACGCTGTTGTTTGACGAGAAGAGCCGGAAAATCACCACAGGCACCGGCCAGGAGGTGCAGCCTCTCAACTACCCAGCATAAGACGCTGGCCGCAAGCGAATTACAAAAGCCCCGCCACTTGGCGGGTTTTTTTGTACTTGTCCAGGCATCCGATGCAGACGGAAGCATCAGCCTCCGCTTGGCCAAGTTTTTTCTGTTTTTTCCGGCGAGGAACCGGTAGATTTTCTGTTTCCGGCGATATCATGGTGATGTTTTCCGGTGTTTCCATCTATCCAAAATACACTAAAAATGACAAAAACTCCATCGAACGAGCTGACACGCCGTAAATTTATTTCACACTCCTCGGCAGCGTTGAGCGCCGCAGCTTTTGGTCCCTTCATCCTCCGGGGCCAGAACCTGAACAGCAAAATCAATGCGGCCGCTATCGGTGCTGGTGGCAAGGGCAGCAGCGACACGGATAACAATGCACGTTGCGGTGCCAACATTGTCGCACTATGCGACGTGGACCTGAACACACTCAGGGCTCGTGGTGAAAAATATCCTGGGGCCGCCACATTCCAGGACTATCGCAAGATGCTGGACAAAATGGGCAAGTCCATTGATGCCGTCTCGGTGTCCACCCCAGACCACATGCACGCTGTCGCCGCCATAGCAGCCATGAAGATGGGCAAACACGTGTACGTCCAGAAGCCCCTCACCCAGTCCGTCTATGAGGCTCGGATCATGCGCAAGGTGGCCAAGGAGCAAAAGGTGGCCACACAAATGGGGAACCAAGGCAGCGCCGGAAGTGGATTACGCCGTGCTGTGCAGGTGATTCATTCCGGTATCATCGGCGACGTGACAGAATTGCACGTATGGTCGAACCGCCCGGTCTGGCCGCAGGGCATTGACCGTCCAAAGGGAGCGGATCCGATCCCGGAACACTTGGACTGGAATATATGGCAAGGCCCAGCTGAGCACCGCCCGTACAAGGCAGGGGTTTACCATACGTTTAAATGGCGTGGCTGGCAGGCGTACGGCACCGGGGCACTGGGTGATATGGCCTGCCATACTGTCAATATGCCTTTCCGTGCACTCAAGATGGGGTATCCAGACGTGGTCGAGGCGGAAGATTTTTCCCCAATGAACAAGGAGACCTATCCACTCAACTCTCGCCTTCGTTTTGAATTCCCCGCCCGCGATGGCATGGTTCCGTTGAAGTTCTGGTGGTACGACGGCAAGAAGGATGGCAAACAAAACCAGCCGCACAGTGACATCGCCTCAAAAATCAACAGCACCTTCGGCAACATACGAGGTAGCGGGTGCTTGCTGATTGGCTCCAAGGGCCAAATCTACACCCCGGACGACTACGGTTCCCGTTACTACGTCGCCTTGAATGATGAGAAAAAATTCAAGGACAGTAGAAAACACGGGGCAGACCAGGCGATTGCGGATGATTTCTGGAAATCCCCCGGGCACAATCAGGAATGGTTCGACATGATGAATGGCGGACGCGCTGCGTACTCAAACTTTGACAACGCAGCCTACCTGACCGAGATCATCCTGCTCGGCTGTATCGCCTTAAGGGTCGGCAAAAAGAAGATGGAATGGGACGGCCCGAACATGAAGTCGCCCAACACCCCGGAGGCGGCACAGTACGTCAAGCGCGACTACCTGAACGGTTACACGCTGTAACCGACCTATAAACTCTCGGGGAATACCCGGCCAGCCAAGTCGCTGCGCCGGGTTTTTCAATGAACCGTTGAAAACAGCCAATCGCTTGGCAAGCGCGTTACAGCTTCCAGCCAGTGCGGTACGGAGGATTGACCAGTTTGTTCGCCTCTTCGTCGTTGGTGAATCTCATCGCCTTGGCATCCCACTCCAGTCGGATACCTGTCCGACCAGCAGAGTCTTTACCCCAGGTGCGCTGAATGGCAATCATGCCAAGTAGTCCGATCTCGCTGATTGCCCCACCATACTCGAACGGCGAACCGGCTGGCTGATTTTTCCGCACGGCATCAAGCCAATCCTTTTGGTGACCGCCCCGCACACGCGGAATCTTCTGATCCGGCCTACCGAACTCTTTCATCTTCGCCTCAGGTATGATCCGACAGCCCCCTGCCCCGTGTGAGCCGTGCATGATCTTACCCTTGTTGCCGATCACGACTGCGCCGGTCCCAACCACTTTGCGGTTCTCGACCTTCAGTTCGTCGGGTCGCGGGATGGAATAATCGCCGTCATACCACACGACCTTCACCGGACCACGCTCGCCCTTGGCCGGGAACTCGAAGGTGATCTTCGTGCCCTTGGGATAAAACTCTTTGTGCTTTATCGGATCATAACCTTTCGTGTCAGCGGTGATCGCCGTCGGCATTCCAAGATCCAGTGCCCAGTAGGACGGGTCGAGCACATGGCAAATCCAGTCGCCGATGCAGCCGCTGCCGAAGGCGGAATAACCGCGCCAGTTGAACGGCAAATAAGCCGGGTTATAGGCACGCTCGGCGGCAGGGCCAAGCCACAAGTCCCAGTCCAATCCCTTCGGCACCTCGTGCTCCTCGGTTTGCAGGGCCTGTTGCTTGCCAATCTGACAATAGACATTCTTGAAAGCATCGCAACCCGCATGCACCTCGGAGACCTTCCCAATCGCCCCCGCCCAGACCAGTTCACAAAAGAATCGGATGTGATCCGAGGAATGTCCCTGATTGCCGACCTGAGTGATTACCTTTTTGTCCAAGGCCGCCTTTTGCAGCGTGCGCACCTCGGCAACCGAGTGAGCCAAAGGCTTTTCCGAGTACACATGCTTGCCGCGTCCAATTGCACCCATGATGGCAACCGCGTGCGTGTGGTCCGGGGTCGCGACCAGTACGGCATCAATCTGGCCCTCCATGGCATCGTACATTTTTCGGAAATCCTTAAATCGCTTTGCCTTTGGGAACTTCTTGAACGAGTGAGCGGCATTACGGTCATCCACATCGCACAACGCCACGATATCCTCACCGGCCATTGCGCCAAGATTTGCTCCTCCACGCCCACCACATCCGATGGCTGCGATACGTATCTTGTTGTTGGGTGTGTTCTGCCCTTCAGCTGCGCGCAGTACATGACTGGACACGACCTGAAAACCAAAGGCAGTCGTAGCCGACTTGAGTAAAAAAGAACGACGTTTCATATTTATTGTAATGACTTCAAACAGTGCTGAATCGCGGAAACCCTATCCATCCTGCCTTTTCATAGGCAAGACAATAATGAGCCTCAACTAACCGGTTGACTCACGCAATGCCTCGCCAACATACTCCCCGTGATAACGCTGCAACATGGAAGTCAGTACAGCACAAATGGGTTGTTTTTTGAATAAAGACAAGTAGTATCTCCGTACGGACGCACAGGTTAAACCAATCAAGAAAATAACAGATAGATCATGACTCAGAATAAAATCACCCGCCGGAGTTTTGTGGAACGATCCCTGGCCGCGGGCGCCGCGCTGACCCTGCCAACCCACCGCGTGCTGGGCGCCAACTCGGATGTCCGAGTGGCAATCATCGGATGCGGTGGTAAGGGGACAAGTCACCTGCGCGATTTCGCCTCCAAGCCGGGCGTTCGGATCGTGGCCATCAGCGACGCCGACAAGGCCCACATGAACAGCGCCGAGAACCAGCTCAAAAACACGCTGGCCAAGCAGGGCGCCAACGTTGATACGCGCTACAGGCAGCATCAGGATTTTCGTCATATCCTGGATCGACCGGACGTGGACGTCGTCGTAATAGCAACCCCTAACCACTGGCACGCGCTTCTCACCGTAATGGCCTGTCAGGCTGGAAAGGATGTTTACGTAGAGAAGCCGGTCAGCCACTGCATCTGGGAGGGACGTAAATCAATAGAGGCCGCCCGCAAGTACAACCGGATCGTGCAGGCCGGCACCCAGCAGCGTTCCGACCCGGCACTCATCCATGCCGCAGAGGATATCCGCAAGGGCACGCTCGGCGCGGTCCAGTGGATTCACTCATTGTGGTACCGCCACCGCGAGCCGATCGGCAAGGTGACCGGCCCTACTCCGATCCCTGCCGGCATCGATTATGACCTTTGGTGCGGCCCCGGCCCTAAAGGCCCACTGATGCGAAAGAGGTTGCACTACGACTGGCACTGGATCTGGGCTTACGGCAACGGTGACATGGGCAACATCGCGCCTCACAACTCGGACGACATCCGACATCTCCTCGGCATGACCGATGTGCCAAAGCGCGTCATGAGCGTCGGCGGCCGCTTCGCGTGGGATGACGACGGCGAAACCCCGAACGCCCACTTTGCATTGTACGACTACAAGGTTCCGCTTGTGCTCGAAATCCGCGACCTGCCGCACGACAAGGACAACCGCAGCCGACGCGGCGTCTCCGTTTACCGGCGGTTCGGCAAGGGAGTCAAATTCACTAACATCGTCAAGTGCGAAAACGGCTTTTACAATGTCACCCGCGGCGGCGGATTCTCCTTCGACAACAAGGGCAACAAGATTCGGCAGTTCAAGGGCGACGGCGGCCGCAACCACGTACCCAACTTCCTGCAGGCCGTTCGCTCGCGCAAATCCAGCGAACTCAATGCCGACATCCTAGACGGCCATCTCGGTTCTGTAATGATTCACCAGGCCAACGTCGCCCATCGCGTCGGGCAAGGCTCAACTGTCGAGGAAATCCGCGAACGGGTGAACGGCCACTCAGAGGAAGGTGTAGAGACACTGAACCAAATGCTCAGGCACCTCCAAGCCAACGAGGTGGATTTGAAGCGGGAAAAGCCAATCATGAGTCCGTGGCTGACATACAGCAACGACAAGGAACGTTTTGTGGGCGCACACGCCGAGAAGGCGAACAAGTACGTCAAGGACACCTACCGCGCCCCATACATCATCCCGGAAAAAGTTTAGGCCAAACCACAGGCTTCAAACCAAGACCGGCTGCCTAAACGCAGTCGGTTTTTTTGTCCATGCGTACGGCAAGGGGTGGCATTTCTGAAAACTCGAAAATGAAAACTCCAAAAAAAGCGATTTTAACCCAGCTCTCCTACTTGCACTGGCGGCGGATGACGAAGTGTATATGGATCATGATGACCAGTGTCAGCGCAAGACTGGTGTATTGGTGCAGGCTGATGAGCAACTCCTGTCCGTGGGTGCCGAAGATCTGGAACATGCCCAGCATCATCGAGAGGCTGACCGGCACCACGAGGGCCAACGCCAGCCAGAAGGTCAGTTTCCAGCCCAAGTCCACCGTGTCAGCCGGGGCTGTTTTTTTTAGGCACAACAGGCTTACCAATCCACGCCGGTCATACTCGTTCAAGCGGCATCGGTGACTCCACGCAATCACAACCACCCCTGCACTAATGACGAACACCGGGGCAAGGCCAACGTGCATCATGAGGGTGTAGCCGTGAATTTGCTCGCCAAGCAGCAGTCGACCGCCAAAGCCGGTAACGAATAGAATAACCAAACTGCCCAGTGCCACCGCACAGGCCAGGGTGGATAGTTTGCCCCCGCAGCAACCCGACCAGGGACGGTCGCCGCCGGCTCCCACCGCTTCCCGCTTGACCAAGCGCGGGCTGGGTAACACAAACCAATGTATCACGATCCCCGCAAGCACGAGGCCCAAGCTTACCCATGAAATCGTCGAGAACATTACTTTAATTGCCGGTCATCCATTTTCACTCGCGACACGGAACTCATGGATCATCACTTGCTTTTTTCCCGGACGCCTTGACAACGACGTCTAGCCCTTTAAGGGCAAAGAGTAGTAGCACCATGCCCAGTAGAACGCAGGAAAGGATCACGACCACCTTCAGCCAAGGGCGGAACAGAAAGGTAAAGGCAAACATCTGAAAATAGCTTCGATCCAGTTCCCCAAACTCGGTCATGGCCACAGTCTGTTTCTCGGCCGGCTTGATCGGAGTATCTACCTCAACCTGACCGAAGATGAACGGGGAATTCTTATCGTGGCAATCGGCGCAACGTCCGTTTGAACCAAGCGACTGTGCGGCAGGCCTGACATCGTGTGCGATCGGCCATTTATACGGTTCCGCCGCATCGTGATCAGTCGATATAACAACGCCGTTACTGAGGCTGTACAACCGGCCACCAGCCACATAGACCGGCTCAGGCTCACCCTCCTCCGGTTCCCATTCATATTCACCAATCAATTTAAGAACTTTACCAATCTGCTTCTCGGTCAACTCTATCCAGTCGTTGACCCGCTCCGGTTCAGCTATTTCAATTCCCAATTCATCCTGGGCAATTTCGCGTACCAAGTCCGGCGCAAGCGGATTGACGACACCGTTGGTTTGGGTGCCCCAAAACGAAGGCCAAATCATGTTATGCGGCCCAATCTTGCCGTTGGCCATACGCGCAAAAACTGGTGTAACCACGTGTGGAAGTTGCGGGCTGATCCTACCATGCGGTCCGTGCCGGCCAAGCTTGTGCATCCGTGCGGTGCGTACACGAGCAGTGTTCTCGGTAGGCAAACGACCAGAGTGGCAGGCAGTGCATGAAAGTTTCTCAAAGTGAACAGGCGGGATGCCCTTGTGTTCCGGGACCGGTGCACCGAGGTGACCACCCATCTTCGCTGCCTGATCATCCGCATTGGGGTTGCCCATGTGACAACCCTGGCAGGAATAAGAGGCAACTTTTTTTGGCTCGTAAGCCTTAAGATAATCCTCCGAGCCATGTGGGGTTTTTGACGGCTCAATGTCTCCGCGGCTGATCATATGATCAACTCCGTTGCGGTGGCAGTCGGCACAACTCATTCCTGAAGCCAAGTGGACGTCTTCGTTGTGCATCCACTCATCCTTGCCGGGATTCCGACTCACCAACATTGACCCTTCAGCTGTACCTGTCCCGGAAGTCACACTCAAGGTAAAGGCGGCGTTGCCTGTTCTGGCAATCTTATGGATTGTGTTATACACCCCAGAACTCTTGCCAGTAGAACCGTTTATAATAACTTCATCGCCGGTTTTGAATGAATGCGGATTTTTTGTTGTTACCGTAGCTGTGCCGTTTGTTTCTACAATAGACGAAATGGTGGCAACTGGGTTCAAATCCTGCGTCGAGTGGCAATAGTAACAGCGGTTGGATGGCGGTTTACGAACGATATCCAGAAAGACCATGTTATTGGAATCAAAACGGCTCTTGTCGTAGCTTGTGATAATTTTGTACCCATCGAATTCCGGATCGTAAAAATCTTCCAATTCAGATGCCGTCCCCTTCACTGAAGCCAACCCGCTGGCAACCGTCGCTACCCATCGGTAGTTCTCCTTCGCTGCCTGCAAAGCGGCGTCACTCTGATTTTGTTTGCGATCAGCATGATGACAGGCAAGACAGTTAATTTCGTATTTTCCGGAAATCTCCCATCGAAAAAGCTCCGATGTATCCATTTCCTCCTCATCCCCATCGTCCTCCTCGTCCTCCGATGGTGACATCTCACCATAGTTTCCTCCGGGAAAATGGCTACTGAATTTTTTGAGGAACTTCCAAGCGTTCAAGTCGACATCGCTTGGCTTGTAGGTTCCCTCCCAACCCCGATTGGATATTGGGATCTGCGTTCGGATGCGATTATCAGTCAATACCCAGGGCTCGCCAACCCTCCCGCTCAGAACGTTGGTGCTCCCAGAGTGGAAATGCCAACCGGCGGCCATGGTGTCATAATCGTGACACTTGCCACATGTGTTACGCATGGAAACGGGTCGCGGCTGGGCATCAGTCGACTTGATCTGCTTATTCTTATCATCCCAGAGCTCGATGAGGTGGGTGATGGAAGCGCGGTTGCCGTCATGACCATCACCATGCCCCTTGGTCTTTTCCTGCGCTTGGCCAAAGGCAAATGCTCCAGACAAAAGCACCAACGGCAGCAATGTCCGGATGACTTGAATCATCTAATTGACATCGAATAAAAAATACCGATTAGACCTTGAAATCTTCCGGTTTCAACTCGATCTTTCGAGCTGCGGCAATGGCTTCGTTCACCTTGAGAACCATGACCGCGGTCTCGTAGCCGATCTCGCCCGGACAGTTCAATGTCTGGTTTCCCCGGACCGTCTCAAAGAAGTTGACTAAGTGAGGCTGATGATACGGAACCTTCATCTCAATTGGCATGCGATACAACGCCGGGGTGGCAGACTCGCGCACATCCACCTCATCGTCACCAGCCTTGACCTCTGCCTTGGCACTGGCCTGCTCCATATTAACAATGCCCTTTTGCACCCAAGGATCCCACTTGGCTTCATCTACCCAACTTTCACGGTATAACTCGCCACGGCCGGCGGATTCTGAAATCAGCAGCGTTCCCTCATCGCCCATGAACAACTCGTAGTAACCATTACTGCTGTTTGTGGTAAGTGTCTCGTAACTGGCGCGGACGAGCCCCTTTTTTGTCGGGAACTCAAAGATGGCAATGGCGTTGTCGTACCACTCATGATCTTTCCAGTAATCCACGCCGCCGCTGGCCATGACCGAGGTCGGTATAGCATTGTCGAGGAACCAGCTGTAAACATCGATCTGATGCGATCCAAGATCGACAATGGGGCCACCACCAAGGCCCTTGTACCATCGCCAATTCCGGAACTGAGGCATGTCGTCGAAGCCAAATTTTTTGAGAGTTTCCTTCGGAATCTCTGTGCCATCCGGCCAACCCAAGTCGACACATCCGGCCCGGCTACGATGCCACTGACCGGAGATATTCGTAATCCGGTTCAGCAAGTTTGCTTCCTTGATGACCTTTTCATTGCAATAAATGTAGCGTGGATTGCTTCGGCGTTGATGTCCAATCTGAAGCAACTTACCAGCCTTTCGCCCTGCCAGCACCATGTTCTTCGCCGCCTCCAGGCTATTCGACATTTCCTTCTCGCAGTAGACATGAAGGCCTTTTTCAAAGCAGGCGATGGTGTGCTCGGCATGCCAAAAATCCGGAGTAGCGACCAACACCGCATCCAGATCCTTCTCCTTCTCAAGCATCTCCTGATAATCGACATAAGCCGTTCCCTTATGGCCGAGCCTACCGTAAGCTTTAAGGGTACGGGAGACACGGCGAAGATTACCCTTTTCCCAGATATCGCAAACTGCACGAAATTTAATACCCGAATTTTTACCAAGCTTTAAGATAGCGTTCATGAGCACCTGCCCTTGGGCACCAGCACCTATCAACGCAATATTAATTTCCTTTTTTCCATCCGCTTGGCCAAGCGCATTGTTCGCCAGCATCAGGCCCGCACCAGCCGCGGCCGATGATCTCATAAATTTCCGTCTATCGATTTGGTTGTTCATATTATTTCCGAAAAAGTCCTAGGCGGAGAGTTCTAATCCTCGACTTTGGCCAAATGATTCGATCACCTGCCCTGAGGATTCCTCACTACCCCCGTGTGGGAGAATTATCGCCGTAGTTCCGGGGTTCGCCAAGCAATAATCATCGATTTCTTCAGCCGATAGCATCATAAATGCCGTTGACAATGCGTCTGCAGCGACTGCATCGGGCGCCATCGTCCAGGTGGCAAGCCGCCCCTTGACAGGCACACCCTCAACCGATCTAACGTCAATAATATGCTGCCCTTTTTGGTTGCCTGAGCCACTTATTGCACCCTCTGTGAGTTCAAACCTAGCCAAGACATCCTCTCGATTGACCGGGTGTCTAAGTTTTATGGGCCATCCAGTCATGTCCTTCGGCAAAGAGACCGACAACACCGAGCTTGCACCAGCCAAAACCAGAGCTTGCCCAAGGCTCCACTCCCGCAGAATTTCAGCCATTTTCTCTGCTGCATACCCCTTGCCGATGCCACCCAAGTCGAACTGCACTCCCTCGGTCAAGACTTCTGCGCTGAAGTCTTCATCGCTAAGTTTCAAATGATCCAATCCCGTTAGTTCACAAGCGCGAGCCAACTCCTCATCACTTGGCTGCCGAAGCGTTCTATCATCGTTAAGCCAGCAGGAATACAAAGCCCCAACGCTGATATCAAATGCACCGTTGGTTTTGTCATACATCTCCCTCGCTCGACTTAGACATTCAAAAACGTCCATCCCCAAGTCAACGGTTTCGCCACAGACAGCATCGTTAAGTCGAGAAATGTCACTGTTTGAAATGAAGCGACTCATCTCCAATTCCAAACGATCTACCTCAGCAAAGGCAGCTTGAGCACCTTGCCTTGCATATCTTTCATCATCATCGATGATGTAAATTTCAAAAACTGTCGCCATCGCTTCGTGGGCAAAGTGATGGGCATCTTGAATCGTTCTCGACCCACAATCAACGACCTGTTCGCCTTGTGATTTCATTGCTACAGACCTTCGGTCGTTGAGTCCGCTTCCACCTTGGCACGCTCATGGCGATCCCATAGGGACTTGGCCACAAACCCGCGAATCTCAACCTGTGGCCGCAATTCCATCTTGGGCACCTGGCCATCGTCATAAAACAGATGCATATAGAGTTCCTTCTGCCCCGGCGGTGGCAGCTCGTACAGCTTCCTCATGAGCGCCTCCTCTAACGGCGGCTGAATCAAAACGATCGGAGCAGACTTGGACTCGTCCGCCACCTCGCTGCCGTACTGCACTCGATAGCCTCGGAGATACCACGGCAGTGGCCAGTAGTCGTCGTGAGGACAAAAAATTTGGATCGGCGTGTCCTGACCATCCTCATGAGCCTGCGCCATCTCCTTGACGCGATTGGCGATCTGGAAAATGTCCGACCCGGTGTGGGCATACACGTATGGATTCCGACTATCGGCGTTATACAGATTATTGGCGACATTGGACTGCCACACCAGATGTGAAGTGCCAACGAGCAGCACTGCGCCAAGCACGAACCTGAAAAAATGCGATTTCAACTGGAATAGACAAGCAACCCCCACACCGGCCAGGAGAATGATCCCGTGATAAAAACTTAACAGGCACCACGGCGTCTTGTAGGGAATCAACGAATAAATTAAGATCATGAAAACCGTGTACAGTGCAACAAAACGAAGTAGCAAGGCATTATCCCCATCGAACGATCCCCTAATCGTGAAACCAAGGCCGACCAACGCCAACAAAAGTACGATCCACTCGCTGAACACCGGCCCGTTGTCAAATTGGTAAAAGGAAAGCAACCCAAGGTAATAATGCCACGGGTGCACATGCGGGCTGGTGTGGCCTGCCCGATCAAAATAGTTCGTGTACGCGAGAACGGAATCCCGCACTCCTTCGGCATTACTGAAAAACGAGGAAAAGAACGTCACAGAAACAGCCGCCGCCGCAAGCAGCATCACAACGCAATGCGCCGGCCTAACTCGTTTGATGTCGTTGACCCACTGACCAACTCGCCACCGAGCACAAAGCATCACACACAACGCGGCACCCATCGCGCCAAGGGCGATAACGAAGGTTTCCTTTGTGGCGTGCATCATCCCAAGACACACCCCAACCAGTGAGGCCCACAATATCCCGGGGCGTTTCAGGTAGCGGTAGCCGCAGACAATCGCGCCTGCAGTGAAACAGACCAGAAGCATCTCATGAATGAAATAGCGGCTGTAAAAAACCATGGCCGGCGACACGGCCGTGAACATTGCTGCAAAGACGGACGCCACTCGCCCCAAGACATCCCCGATAGGCAGCACTAGCAAAACGAGTAGCGTCCCAAAGACGACCGGGACGATCCGAAGCATGGACTCCTGAAGTTCCACATAATTACGGGTACCCCCAAGCCATGCCGGAAGGAGTGCCAGATAGTTGAGCGAGGGGCCGTGATATTCGTGGGGATCATACTCATACCCCCTGCCTTCTAAAGTCTCACCGAGCTTGAAGGCATTCACCGCCTCGTCGCCGTGCATGGGCCGCTCCGCCAGGTCCTGAAGGCGAAACACCGCCGCCACCACCGCGATAAGCAGAATGATTACAATGAATATGGGGCGACTCATTGGATTGACTGAACGCACAGCAACCCTGCGAACCCACTCAGGCTACTCGCCGAGCATCACCGGTGGCACCGCACGGCAGCAAATTGAACCGGATAAAATGCGACCGGCCTACTTGCCGAACACTTCCACCTCGATATAGTGGTTCAGGTCGCTCGCATTGTTGCCGCCGCTGTAAAGGCGCACATAACGGCCACGAACCCCTTTGGTATCAATCAGCCTTCCCTCGGAAGTCTCCACATAATGGTTGTCCTTTCCGACACCCTGTTCCGAGGAGTTGTCGTGGTCGTTATTGTAAACCGTGGTCGACTTTTTAAACTCCGAATCGTTCGAGATCTGCACCACGACATCAAAATAAACCCTGGCCTGCTTGTGGTAATGCCAGAAACACAGCGCATAAATATCGTGCTCGGTCTCGAGGTCAATGGTGATCTGCTGCGTGAACGGGCCAAGCTCAACATAGCTGCCGTCCGCCGCCTCCTTATCCCCGTCTGTGATCATTTTCAGATCGCCCATGATCGGCTCCTCGTCACTGCCGCTGATCTTTTTACCCAGCGCAAGGTTCTTCACGCCCTTCGGCGCAAAAAACGGCGGACGCGGTTTGCCGAGCGGCTTCTCAAGCTGTTTCACCCCCTTGATATTTTGCGGTGTACCGACAAACAATGGCTTGGGCAACTTAAGCGGCAGCGCCGCCATTCCGGCCGGTGCCTTGATTCCAGGTTTCTCTGCGGCCGTAGCAGCTGAAGCAAAACTCAGCAGGAGAAACAACACCAACACGCAGCAAACCTGCGCCTTCACCTTTAAATCATCTTTTACCATTTTGTTTTGTTTATGGACAGAATCACGCATCAACAGATGCACGGCTCAGAGACATTTTCGTTCAGCTATTACTTGGCTGTCAAGCTCCGAGCGGCAGAGTCGAGCAATACAGACTCAATTGGCATGACATTAATTCAATCCGCGCTTTTGCCGCCTTGGCTGCGGAAGAACTCAGCCATGTCAGCCGCGCCGAGTTGAATGGCCCAATCCAGTGGGGTTTGACCGTTCTCCAGTTTCGCGTTAACCGCCGCGCCGTTGGCGATCAGCAACGCGGCAATCTCCCGGTGTTCCCAGTATACCGTCGAATGCAGCGGCGTCTCCCCACGGCGGCTTGTTGCATTGACATCAGCGCCAGCAGCAACGAGCATTCTAGCAATCCTCGTATGCCCGTGAAATGCCGCCTGATGCAGCGCACTCAACCCAGTGATGCCGCCCTTGGCATTCACATCTGTCCCGGCGGCCAAGTATTGTCGGACGACCTCAATTCTCCCCAACTCAGCAGCGTCCCAAATCGCGAGTCGGGGAGGAGGCGACGTGGCACAACCTGCCAGCCAAGTAGCGGCGAGCGTCATTGGGAGTATGGACTTCATGAGAAATTTGAGCCGCTTGACCAAACGCTTGGCGCCGGTCTTTTGGCGTGACAGCACGACTTACTGTGTACGGCTAGGCGCCAAAATGTGTTGATGGCAGACCGCCGCCAAAGTTTCCCGTCTTTCCAATTCATGATTCGTCTCTTCCTGACTTGGTGAGCAGGTGCAACGGAACGGCGACGGCCAACATCATCGTGCAGCCAATCAGCGTGTACCACGGCCAATGAACCGCCCCGGTTGAGTGAACCCCAATCATCCCACACAACGATACTGCCAAGCCGGTTATGACCGGCCAAGCCGGGCCGCGTTTCAGGACAAGCGACATTGCCACCCCTGCCAAAAGGCCGCCACTCGTCAGGCCAACGAGGCTGAAGGCGGCATTCATCACTGACTCAACCTCCCGGCTCAGGAACGCCACCACCACGAGCATGCCGCCCCAGAACAACGTCGCTCCCCTGCTCCATTTCAGCTTGGCAGCATCTGTCTTCACGCGACCACCCAGGCCAAGGTCCATCGTCGAGACGGATGCCAAAGCGCTCAACGCCGAACTCACCGACGACATCGCCGCGGCAAAAATTCCGACGAACAATAACCCCTTCACACCGGCCGGCGCCTCGGCCAGCATGAAAATCGGGAATACGTAGTCGGTTTGTTTTTTACCCATCGCGTTCTCCGGAATCTCAATCGGGATCGGCGTCTGCTGGTAGTGAACCCATAGCAGCACGCCGACCATCAGGAACAATAGCATCATCGGCACGATACCCACCGCACAGAACAGAAGCGCCTTGCGCCCATCAGCCACATTACGACAGGCCAAAACCCGCTGCGCCACCAACTGGTCGATGCCGTGTGTGTATAGCACAAACACCACCGCGCCGATCATCCCCATCCAAAAGTTGAACGGCTTGGCCAGAGCAAAATCAAAATTCAGCCACTCCAGTTTTCCCGCCTCCCGCGCTTGACCAAGCGCCGCCGTCCAGCCGCCGTCCATCAGTGTCGGCAGATAAATCAGCGTGAACAATCCACCGGCTACCAGTAGGAAAAACTGCACGGCATCGGTCCAAACCACCGCCCTGATTCCACCGGCCCATGTGTAAATGAGCGAGAGACCGACGAACAACAGGATCGCCGGAAGCACCGGCCAGTCGAGCATCAACTGCAACGGGATGCAGGTCACGAAAACCCGCACCCCCGCAGCAAGCGTCCCGGCAATGAGAAAGAAAACCGCGCCGGCCTTTTGCGCCCACGAGCCGAACGCCTGGCCAAGCAGCGCGTAGGGCGAATAAATTTCATTTTTGAAATAGTACGGCACCATCACAGCGGCGAGGAGCACCCGACCAAGCGCGTAGCCGAGGACGATCTGCATGAAGCCAAGGTTGCCGCCGTACGCCATCGCCGGTACACCGATGAATGTCAGGGCGCTGGTCTCGGTCGCGAGAATGGAAAGCGCCACGCCCCACCACGGCAAATCGCGACCACCAAGGAAGTAGTCGCGGGTATTACGCTGGCCGCGGCCCAGCCACAGTCCCAGCCCGATGACGCCGACCAGGTATAACAAGATGACACCCCAGTCGCCCGTGCTGAGGGTCGGACTGGAAGCGGCGGGTTGCATGGAGGAGATTAACTGACAGCTGCCAGTAGCGCCCCTTCAGCACCCATCGAGTGGGTGATAACCCCCTCGATCCAGCCGGGCAACCGGTCGAGGTATTCCCGGAGCAATTCCGTGCATTCCGCATCCGGCAGGTGGCAGCTCTTCTGCGCGCTGTTGATAAAGCCGCTCCAAAGCTGTGTACCAAACTGCACCATCCCCTCCCGCACCGGCACCGAGTGAATCGACAGGAAGATGCCAAACACAATCGGGTTCCACCCCCGCGCCTCGCCGGCCACCACACATTTACGGAAACGCTGCACCATGCGCTGGTCGTACATCGGCTTGAGCAACCGCAGATGCTCGCGGCCGACCGCCAGACTCGCCGCGGCAAAAGGCATCAACGACGCATTGGCCGACAACTCGGCGTCTAGCTCCAGCAACTCCCGAAACTGCCCGCGATTGGCAAACCAATACGCCGACAGCACTGCCGGCAACTCGATCGGCCGCAGTATGTCCCGCTCGTACCGGTCGAGAAACAGGCGAAGCCCACGCATGTCTCTCACCGCCTCGATATCAAACAACTGCGGGCTTGTTTCCTCGTTGGATGCCGTGTCGCGCATCAGTGAGGTCACGCTACGACGAACTGTTCCGACGCCGCCAGAGAAAAGTTTTAGACACCCAACGCTTTGTGCTTGCCTTCGGCGCAAGAGCCCGCTTAGGCAAGCCGAACTTTCCTCGAAAAATCATGGTCATTGGGATAGCATCCCGCACCCCATGCGGGTAGTCATCCAGCGGGTGAGTGAAGCTTCAGTCACCATCGGCGGGCAGGTGCGAGGCAGAATCGGCCTTGGCTTCGTCGTGCTGCTTGGCATTGAGGACGCCGACACCGCCGGGGACATCGAGTGGCTCTGCGGAAAGATCGCCCGGCTACGCGTCTTCAGCGACGAGGAAGGCCTGATCAACTGCTCTCTCGCCGATGTCGGCGGCGGCGTACTGGTCATCAGCCAGTTCACCCTTCACGCCAGCATCAAGAAAGGTAACCGTCCCTCGTTCACCCGCGCCGCCCAGCAGGAGGTCGCCATCCCATTGTACGAACAATTCATCACCACGCTGGAAAGAGAGCTTGGCCAAGCGGTACAGACCGGCGAGTTCGGTGCGGACATGAAGGTGTCACTAACCAACGACGGCCCGGTTACCCTCACCATCGATACCAAAAACCGGGAATAGTCATCTCTTCAACTAACCAATACAATGGGAGATATGAGTAATAATTTCACGACAAAACAAAAAGACTTCCACATGCGATATAAGTTTATTGTCCAACCATGCGCATGGGCCCTTGGGGGCGCAGTCCAAGCCTCCCATTTTGCCTCGCCAGCGTAGAGTTGTTTCGTCAGAATTTTCGGCCATGGCCCAAACGCCCTATTTGACCTCACCGGTGAAGAGTACGGGAATGCCCAAGGGCATCCCTTACATCATCGGCAACGAAGCAGCGGAGCGATTTTCTTTTTATGGCATGCGCGCGGTGTTGTTCGTCTTCTTGACCACCTACCTCATGCAACCCGATGGCCGTCTTGACACTTTCACCGATCAGGAAGCCAAGAGATGGGTACATTTGTTTTTGGCTTCGGCCTATTTTTTTCCCGTGATTGGTGCGCTGATTTCAGACTCCATCTGGGGCAAATATCGCACCATTATCACGCTTTCCCTGGTGTATTGTGCAGGTCACGCGTGTCTGGCATTCATGGGGGTGATGGGGGACACCAAAGGGTGGTTGTTTGGTGGATTAATCCTCATTGCCGTGGGATCAGGAGGCATTAAGCCCTGCGTATCGGCGCATGTGGGCGATCAATTCGGAAAATCGAACGGACATTTATTGAGCAAGGTGTTCGGCTGGTTTTATTTTTCGATTAATCTGGGAGCATTTCTCAGTGGGATGCTGACCCCATTCCTGCTGGAAGCCACCGCTGGCGAAGGTATGGGTGCAAAGCTTTACCCAAGTGTTCAATGGTTGGTGGGCGAAAAAGAGCCAAACGAAGTCCTCTTCGGTGCCCATTACGCATTCGGATTGCCCGGTATACTGATGGCACTTGCAACGTGGGTATTTTGGATGGGTCGCAACAAGTTTGTGCACATCCAAGCGTGCGGAGTGAAAGAATATTTCAGAGAGACCTTTTCTACCGAAGGGAAAAAAGCAATCGGACGAATCTGTGTGGTGTTTGCATTCATAATCGTGTTCTGGTCGCTGTTCGATCAGATTGGAACCACATGGCTAATTCAGGCAAAAAGCTTGAATCGCATGATACCCGAAGGCGTGCCATTGATCGGCGGGCAGGAATTACTGCCTGCGCAAATCTCTGCGGTGTTCAACCCTCTGTTTATTCTGCTACTGATTCCGGTTTTCAACTACGGGATTTATCCGCTGATTGATCGGGTATTTCCATTATCCTCGCTGCGTAAAATTGGTATCGGCCTCTTCACCATGAGCGCGGCCTTCAGCATGGTGGCCGTGGTACAGATGTCTGTGGACGCCGGCAACACTCCCCACATGGGTTGGCAGATCCTTGCCTGCGCATTACTCACCTCTGCAGAGGTGATGGTGTCGATCACGGGCCTTGAATTCGCCTACACTCAGGCACCACGCCAGATGAAGTCATTCATTTTATCACTCTTCCTGCTCACTGTATCATTGGGCAACTTTTTTACCTCAACCGTCACATGGGCCCTAACCAACGAAACAGGTCACTCAATACTTAGCATGACGCAGGAACTGTGGTTTTGGGCGGGGTTGATTTTTGTTGCCGCAGCGATCTATGTGCCGGTCGCTAAGTGGTATCAGCCCAAAGAGTATCTGCAGGAAGAATCCGAAAACGGGGAAACTGAGCAGAGTTGAAGATATTGAAGTCGAAAAAATACCGTTGCTGTTGGTGTTTTTATTCAGTGCCAAATACACGCACTGACGATGAAGCCAACTAGGCCACCTACCGCAGTTCATTAATTCAAACTGATCCAAAAAGGGTGGTCCGTTCAACCGTTTGAATTCAAGGGCCAGTTGCAAGTGCGCTTGGCCAAGCGTTGCTTTTCAGCAATCGCTCAAGGTGCATCTGGTGAACCCGGTTGGAGCGACAATTCAACGACGGCATACACGAGGAACTCCGGCATGATGAATTGCACCACTCCTGTTTCTCGGACATCACAGACCACCTCAACAGGATTCTTTTTTTCCGGAGTGAAAAAACGCACGCCCTTTAGCTTGTTGCCAGCGGGGATGGGCACCGTGCATCGAAACCCACCCACGCTGATCGGTTTTTCGTCCTGAATTCCACCACCCGGGCTTTTGGCTTGGGAAGGTTCCGTCCTGTTGTAGTTGACAAAATGTAAATGCAACGCATCACCGGTGGCAGGACGGCTGGCGGAGACTCGGACGGTGGGCGGCGCGGAGAATTTCGTCTGCCCTTCCTGCGCGCCATCGCCCGCTTGATACACCTTTGAGTAACCCGAAAGCCGGTCGGCCTTGGCCAGATCGTCCGGCAGAATATCAAACAAAACATGCCGATCAAGTAGTGCCCGACCGGTTTGGCGAAAGGCCTCAACCAACCCAACATCACCGGCATGAACCGACTTGCGGGGGAAAAGCAGGACGGCCTCCGCATGCGGTCTGTTTCGTCGATAAATGGCATCATGACGTCGAATAAACCGATAATACTGAGTGACGACTTCTCGTGCCACGGGATCGGTAAAGCGAGTGTAAAAACCCATCGGCGCGCCTCCGTTGGCTGCCAACTCGGCGATGGCTACCCGTGTGCGGGTGCTCTCATATTTCCCCAGCGTGTAGGGCTTGTCACCCGATGCACCCCTGATGTAGCGCGCCTGCAGTGTCCCTTCACCAAGGTCATTGTTTTTCAGGTCGGTATAATTTGCCGAGCCACCGGTGCTGTACCAAAGATAATCCTCATTCTTTGCCCAGAGCCCGGCCGGCAAAAGGCAGCGTTCGTCTCCATTGATCTGACCGAAATTTCCAAGATGATTCCACTGGCCAACGATCAGCCCCGGCTTCAGCGAGCGGCCGTATCTGACGAACACTTCGTCAAAACAATCCTTGGTGGCGATCTGTGAGAAGCGCAATTGTTCGCGCTTGAAGGGGGTGCTGTTTTCCGGATCATGCCACGATCCAATCTCGGTAAACTTGTGCGCGGCAAGGCCAGTGATCCCGAACTGGTTCTTTAACTTTGCCGCATCAAAACGATCATCCAAATAATCACGAAACGCGGACTGACAATGATCGCAAAGACAGTTGTGACGATAAAAGTAATTGATTATGAACCCATCCAAGCCTTGGCCTATGCCTTGCCGGACCCAGGCCTTAAGCACCGTACGCCAATGGGGATTGTTCAGGCAGGCCCAGTATTCCTTCATGCCACCGATGGAGTAGCTGTTATTCCGGATTGGTGAGCCATCGGCATTTTTTTCAAGTAGATCCAGTGGATCATCGACAGGCCTCGGACCAAGCGCTTGCTCGTCCCAAAGTTCGCGGTAAAACTTAAAGAAGCCCCGTGGTCCCTCATCGCTCTCGGGGTCGCCCACCAGAAACTCGATGTTGAAATGACCGACTACCAGCGTGTCGAACAAATGCAACTTTTGGTTTAACTGACTCAACCAGTCTCGGTTTTGCCCAAGGCCAATCCTCGGAAAATGCGCCGGATAACCGGCACCGTGTTTCGTGTGCGCCAAGCTCCAGTAGTGCGCTCCGTAAAAACCAACCTGAACCAACTCCGGCCTAGCCTCCTCCACAAACGGCAGGTAATCCTCGTGGGCATAGTTTGCCCAATGGGCAATCATGGTCGTGAACTCAAGCGGCTGCTCCCTCTCGGCACCCTTTACCACGATGGCGGCGACAATCAGGCCAAGCATGGCCGAAACACCACTCCGGCCGAAATCATAGCCAAGCTGACTACTCCCCCTCGATTCCGGGATAAACGATCGCCTTAATCGTTTCATTGCAAAGTGTGCGTGACCATTCTTCCAATCACTTGACCAAACTACTGTGGCAGGGTTTATGTCCGTTTCTGCTAGTTCGATGATCCGCGAAAAGGATTCGTAATTACATCTAACTGGTCAAGTTTTACATATCTAACGCTTGGCCAAGCGGGGGCTTTTCACACTGGGTTTGTGGACGTATTCTCCGGCTCGTTCGTTTCACATGAAAGCTTTTACGACTTCGATAATGGCGCTGGCTTTGTTTGCCGATGCGTCCGCTCAAGACAAGGAACAGCCGCTTTGGCCAAATGGCACCCCGGGAGCCAAGGGCGACTTACCACGGGACATCCCAACACTGACACCGTTCCTCGCCCCGGCCGGTAACAACTCCGGTTCAGCCATTGTCATCTGCCCCGGCGGCGGCTACGGCGGACTCGCTTCACACGAGGGCGCGACATACGCGCAGTTCCTGCAACAGCACGGCATCAATGGGTTCGTTCTCAAGTATCGGCTTGGCTCGGCCGGCTATCGGCACCCGATCATGCTAGGTGATGCAGCCCGCGCCCTGCGAACCGTCCGTGCAAACGCGAAGCAGTGGAAAATCGATCCAGACAAAATCGGGATCATGGGTTCCTCCGCCGGAGGTCACCTGGCCTCAACGCTGCTGACACACTTCGACGCCGGCAACCCGCAGGCCAGCGACCCGATCGATCGCATCAGTTCCCGCCCAAGCCTGGGCGTTCTCTGCTACCCGGTGATCACACTGGGAGAATTCACTCATCGCGGTTCAAAACGCAATCTGCTCGGCGACAAGCCAGCAGCTGAACTGGTCGAGTTGCTCTCCAATGAAAAACAAGTGACTGGAAACACGCCGCCGACCTTTCTGTGGCACACGGTTCAGGACAAGGCTGTGCCAGTGGAGAACAGCCTGCAGTTTGCAACCGCGCTGCGTAAAGCCGGCGTGCCGTTTGCGCTGCACGTTTATCAAAAGGGCCGCCACGGCATTGGCCTGGCCGACAAGCCGCCGTTCAAAAATATCCATCCCTGGGCCAAGGATCTGGTTTTCTGGCTGAAGGCGCAGGGATTTATCGTCGAATAATCGGCGCTTGGCCAAGCGCTTGGCCTTGCTGTACGCTGCCCTGCCCTGAAAATGGAATTAAGTAACGACGAAATCCGCCGCTACTCCCGCCACCTCATCTTACCAGAGGTCGGCATGGCCGGCCAAAAGAAGCTCAAGAGCGCCAGCGTGCTGTGCATCGGTACCGGCGGACTGGGTTCGCCGATCAGCATGTACCTCGCCGCCGCCGGCATCGGCCGGATCGGTCTGGTGGACTTTGACGTGGTGGACTTCTCAAACCTGCAGCGGCAGATCGCCCACGGCACGGAGGATGTCGACCGCTCAAAGGTCGAGTCCGCCACGGAGACGATCAACAGCATCAACCCGAACGTAATCGTGGACAAGCACGAGGCCGCGTTCACCAGCGAGAACGCGATGGACCTTGTCGCCGACTACGACATCGTGGTGGACGGCACCGACAACTTCCCTACGCGTTACCTCACTAACGACGCCTGCGTGCTGCAGGGCAAGCCGAACGTGTACGGCTCAATCTTCCGGTTCGACGGCCAGGCGAGCGTGTTTGCGCCGAGCCTCGGCGGCCCGTGCTATCGCTGCCTCTACCCCGAGCCGCCGCCGCCGGGCATGGTTCCAAGCTGTGCCGAGGGCGGTGTACTGGGCGTACTGCCCGGTATCGTCGGATGCATCCAGGCCACGGAGATCATCAAGCTCGCTTTGAACGAAGGCTCCTCGCTGGTAGGCCGCCTGCTGATTTTTAACGCTCTGGAGATGGAGTTCCGGGAGGTCAAGCTGCGCCGCGACCCGAAGTGCCCGATGTGCGGGGACGATCCTAGTATCAAGGAGCTGATCGACTACAACCAATTCTGCGGTATTCCAGATCAACCGGAGGAACCGGAGGAAAACCCGGACGAGGTCGATGTGCAGGAAATGAAACGTGCGCTAGACAACACTGACCTTGGCATTATCGTAGTCGATGTGCGCGAGCAGGACGAGTTCGAGATCGCGAAGGTCGAGGGCACGACACTCATGCCGCTCAGCCAGATTGAGCAGCGCTTCACCGAGCTGGATCCAAACCAGACAATCTATCTGCACTGCAAGGCTGGAGTACGCTCTCTTAAGGCGCTTGGCTTCCTGCGTGAGCATGGTTTCAAGTACCTCAAAAGCGTCAAAGGCGGCATCACCGCCTGGTCCGAGGAGATCGATCCGAACATCCCAACATACTGATGCTCACGCCTTGGCTAAGTCGTCCTCGCGGATGATGAACGGCTCGAATTGAGCTCTGTGGCTCGGCGGAATGAGCGCCTTGAATAAGGCCTCGGATGCATCGTAATCACGTTCCAATACCTGCCCCACCTCATGCAGTTGGGCAATCACTTCCGGCTGCGAATGCGGGATGCTCAACTCGAGCATTTCGCGCACAGGACGCAGCTGTTTGCCCAGTTCCGACATGAACGCGTCAAAACCCTCGCCGCTCCTGGCCGACACGACGATGGAGTTCGGGTATTGATCAGTGAAGCGCTTGGCCAAGCCGGGCGCAGTCACACGGTCGATCTTGTTGAAGACCATCAGCGTCGGCTTCTCGGCCACGTCTAGTTCATCGAGCACGACGTTTACCGCCTCGATTTGTTCCTGCGCCTGGGGCGAACTGATATCCACGACGTGCAGCAACAAATCCGCCTCGATGACTTCCTCGAGTGTCGCCTTGAACGCATCGACCAGATCGTGCGGCAGTTTACGGATGAACCCCACCGTGTCGGAAAGCAGCACATTCTGGTTTGTCGGCAGGCGCAGCCGTCGCGTCATTGGGTCAAGGGTCGCGAACAGTTTATCCTCTGTGAGCGTCGAGGCGCCAGTGATGGCATTAAAGAGCGTGGATTTGCCAGCGTTGGTGTAACCGACCAGAGAACCAAGTGGCCACTGGTTGCGCTTGCGGCCGGTTCGCTGGACGCTGCGATGGCGCATGACCAACTCAAGGTCGCGCTGAATCCTGTCGATGCGCTCTCGTACCTTACGACGATCAACCTCGAGCTGGCTTTCGCCCTCGCCACCGCGCATGCCGATGCCGCCCTTTTGCCGCGACAAATGAGTCCAGAACCGCGTCAACCTCGGTAGCAGATGGTTCAACTGCGCCAGCTCCACCTGGAGCTTGCCCTCGCGCGTCCGGGCACGCTGGGAAAAGATATCGAGTATCAGCGCGGTACGGTCGAGAATCTTGCACTCAAAAATCTTTTCAAGGTTACGGCCCTGCGCTGAGCTGAGCTCCTCGTCGAACACCACCGTATCCACCTTAGCCACGGTGCATTGCTCGGCAAATTCGCGCGCCTTGCCGGGACCGATGAACGTCGCGGCGTTGACCTTGTCGAGCCGCTGCGTGCCGCGCCCGGCAACCTCTCCCCCCGCTGTGCCAACAAGTTCCTCCAGCTCGTCGAGAGACCCATCGATGCACCATGCATCCTCGCCCTTGAGTTGCACCCCGATAATGAAGACCCGCTCGGTCTCCCGGTTGATGATATCGATCAGCCCCTTCAAAACCCTATTTGGCCGTCAACTGGATCACACGAATGACATCGCCTGACCTGAGCTTCGCTCCGCCCAGTTTGATCAACTGCTGCCAGCCTATCTTGAGCACCTGGGACGGCCGGATGATTTCAAAAACCTTTAGGCGCGAATCTAGCTTCGACGTTGTCAACGCCGAATTCAGGCTCATGCCATCAACGAACGGAATGGAGGAAACCAAGCCCGTGGTGGCATCCACGAATGTCACCGCGCCGGCCTTGGTCAAATCGAGCAGAGCCTGGCCGGAAGCTTTTCCCACCGATGCAGCCGCCTGGCCGCTGGCCTTGATCGTGGCCACGGCAATCTTACCGGTGGCTTTGCCGGCAATTTTTATCGTGCCGGTTGCGAGCGAAGTCACGCCGCTGGCCGTTTTCCTGGCGATTGTGCCGCAACCCGCAGCCAGTAGTACACACGCTAAAAGAGCGGCGACGGACAACAGGCGACCTCCTTGAGCGGGCGGCGTTCGTAATATCACTCGACGCAACGTAGCATGAACGGCCGACGCATCAAAAGCGGTTTCACTTGGCCGGGACAGCCTGAAGGACAGCCAACAAATCCAGAACATCCTCGCGCCTAAAACAGTTGAGCAAACCAACCGGCATGGGTGAGAAGCCCGAGTCCTTCCTGGTGGCGATGGCGCTCAACATAATTTCGCGGGTGTACGAGGGCTGATATGGGTTGGGAGCGACCAAGAGTGACTTGTCCTTCTCCGCCACCAAGCGGCCCTCGATCAAATCGCCCTGCTTGGTCGAGATCGCCACGTTGCGATACTTGTCGTCGATCACCCTCGAGGGCTCAAGGATCGATTCCAGCATCGCCCTGGCATCGAACCGCGCCCCGATCGCCGTCAAGTCCGGCCCGACAAATAAACCCTCGCCGTCAAAATGGTGGCACGCGAGACAGGCCGCCGTCTTGAGCACCCGCCGGCCGTTGATCAGATTCCGCTTGGCTGAATCAACCCCGAGATCAGCGAAATCCGCCATCGTCCAGTTGTGCACCACCGTTCGCTCGGCCAAGCGCTCTGGCTCGGGTGCGACCGGTTTCGCTTCCCGCTCAAACAGCGCCACAAACGGTTCCCGCTCACCCGGCGGCACCGTGGCCAGTGCTTCGGCCACAATGTGCTTAAGGGAGAGTTCAACCTGTTGAACACCCCCGGCATTGGTCATCTTTTTCAACCAGGCGAAGTAGGCTCGACGATGGGCCTGGGTCCATCCACCGACGATGTGCCGCATGTGGAACAGGTAAAACATGCGCTCCTCTGGCGACTTTGAATCGACAACATAGTTCAACAGCCCAGGGATAATGCCGGGTGCCTCCAGGTAAATCAGCAGACGCGAAACCTCCATACGAAGCTCCGGTGATTCCTCCGAAGCAGCGACGATTTTTTTAATGATCGCTTCCCTGTCACCTGGCTGGCCCTCGCCCATTCGAGTGAAGCCAAGCTGATACGACCGCAACGCGACCAACTGCCACTGCGCCGGCAGGTTATCCCACGGCAAATCGTTGAGCCGCACGAAAAGTTGCGACTGCACCTTGGCATCCCCCACACGTGCCAAGGCCATGAGCGCGACGAGTGCCTTCTTCGTGTCCGACTCAGTAAGTGCGGGAAGTTGCCACAAATCGAGTGGTTGATTTTCGAGCGCAACACGGGCTGCATGACGCATCCACGGGTCGTCTCTGCCGAGGTGCTCCCAAGCCAAGCCAACACCCTCAATTGAACGTTGGCTGTGATACTGCTCGAGCTTTCGACGTAGCGCGCGCGCGCGTTTGGCTTCATCGAGTCCTGCCTGATCAAGCACTTGACCAAGCGACGACGGCTCCGTCGTACCGACGTAGCGTACGCGGTACAGGCCAGACTTCGTGTGGCGACCGCCGGTCACGAAATACATCGCGCCGTCCGGACCAAAGTCCATTCCGGTGACGTTGAGCGGGCGACCGGTGACGAACTCATCCGCTTGACCACGGTAGCTAACCCCTTCCGGAGTCAGATGGATGGCAAAGATTTTGCCGTACGCCCAGTCGAGAATGAACAACGCCTGGCGGTACGGTTCAGGGAAGTTGCTTTCAGTGCCGAACGCGATTGCCGTCGGTGAGCCAAGGCCGATGTCAGCATTGCTCGGGAGGCTGTCGGGAAAGTAGGCCGGCCATTTGTCGGTACCCTGCCGCCAACCGTAGTCGCCGCCGGAGATGACGTGGTTGACGCGCGTCGGCCGATACCACGGCGAGCCTTCGTCCCACTCCATATCAGCATCATAGACAAACAGTTCGCCGTCCGAATGAAAGGCCAGGCCATACGGATTGCGAAAGCCGCCGGCAACCAGCTCCCAACGTTTGCCATCCCGATCCGTGCGGATGATGTGTCCCGCCGGCGGCTTAACTCCCTTATTGAATAGGACACGATTCCACTCGCACGGCAGCAGCTGATCGCTCGCGTAGTTGCGATAAGTGGATCCTGGACCCGGCTTAAAATCCTCCGGCAAGAGAACATCATTGCCGTGTGTGAGGTAGATGAAACCGTTCGGACCAAGCGCGATGGAGTTGCGACCGTGGCCGACTCCACCACCGGTTTTGCGCAACAGCGTCACCTCGTTAAACTGGTCATCGCCAGTCGTATCGCGCAGTCGATAAAAGCCCTTCGAGTTGTTGGCGTTGGCGTACAGGCTGCCGTACGCCCAGAGCAGCCCACGGCACTCGTTCAACTCGTCGTTGACAACCTCAACATGGGTGCGACCGAACTGCCACTTGGGCAACGTCAACCGGAGGATACCCGGCCCCTCACGGCCAATTAGCAGGCGGCCCTCGCCGTCAAACTCTAGGCTGACCCACGACCCCTCCTCACTAGTCGCCGTGCGGAGCAGATCCACCTCAAAGCCGGGGATCGCCGTGACATGCCTCACGGCGGTGGCCCGGCGGGTCTTGAGCGCCTCCTTCCACTGGTTGTAGTCAACCCCGCCCGGCCGCGAACGACACCCGACCAGCAAAACCGTCAACAGCACAGGAATGATGGCGGCATGTAGTCTCACTTCACATCCATTCCCGAGGCGCGAAGCACCGTCTCCTGCACGGCCAAATCGTGCTCGTACGACCAGGCTAACTTGGCATCGCCGCGAACGACCCTGGCCAAGTCCGCAAACTCACCGTCGTAGCGGCCACTGCTTATCGGCAGCTTCACGACGTGTGTCCCCCTGTCAAAACCGCCATGCGACTCGCCCAGGCTAAGCGTGAGCTTGCCCGGCTCGATCGGCCGAATCTCGATCGCACCCTTGTCGCCGGCAATCTGAAATCGCCGGCGCGGAAATCCGTGCGGGTCGCGATGGTTACAACGAATCGTCGCCGTGGCATTTTTATACTCAAGCACCGCCAGTTGATTATCACCCACGCCATCGCCCTGGGTACGTCGCACAAATGCGTGCACCTTGGCCGGTTTGCCCATCACATGCACGATTGAGTCCACCATGTGACAGGCCAACTCAAACATCCCGCCACCGGGGTACCGGCCAAGTTCGCGGCGCAGCGAAGCCGAGGCCATCTTGCCCATCATCCCATCAACCTCCATGATTTCCCCAAGCCAACCTTCACGTACCGCCCGATACATGAATTGGAACGCCGGGTTGTATCGCAGCATGTAGCCCATCTGCACCGTCAGCCCCCTGTTCTTGGCCAAAACAAGCAACTCACGAAAATCACTCAACGTCACGCCCCCCGGCTTGTCGTGATGAATATGGCATCCTGCCTCTACCGCACGCTTGGCTGCTGCAACCAGGTGCGGCACCTCGGTTTCAATAGCCACCGCCTCCAAACCGGGTGTCGCCAGCAGTTGCTCTTCCGAGAGTTGCTTTACACCACGGTAGGAGCCGCTGTCGGGAATCGGCGACCCGGAGGCCTCACGTGGCTGCGCCACGCCGACCAACTCGAAGTCATCGGAGAGCTTGCGGATCGCTGCCAACTTGCCGGAAGCGTGCGAGTGGCCGCTTCCAAGTTGTCCAATCTTGATTCTCGGCTTGGCCCCTTTGGAGATGAATGGCATCGCCAAAGCCGCGCCGGTGGAAGCCCGAATAAACTGTCTACGCTGCATACGGCGATTGGATGGGATTTCCATTGCGCTGAAAACAAAAAAGTGTGTTACAGGTTTGCTTTTAACGGGAACCGGCAACTCAAAACTTGAAACTTTTCCCTTCAGGCCGCATGAACCCCTGCCGCTTTTGACAGGACAAGCGGACGACTCATGTCCCACGGGCACAGACACCTCACGGAGAACGATCCAACGTTCATAGCAAAAAAACGCTCCACCACGGAGATCATCCGGCGCGTGAGTGTCTATCTTTGGCCTTACAAATGGCTTGCGCTGGCCACGGTCGGTTGCGCCGTCCTATCGCTGCTCTGCGCCTTGGCTTTTCCTAGGCTCACGCAATTCATCATCGACGATATCATCAGTGACGGTCAAACGGACAAGTTGACGCCGGTAATCCTGTTGTTGCTGGGGGCGTTTTTCCTGCGCGACTTTTTCAACAGCGTCCGCATCCAGGTGAACAATCACTTCGAGCAGAACGTAGTGTTCGACATGCGGCGCGACGTGTATTCGCGGTTACAGCGGCTGCCAGTGGGCTACTATGACAAGCGCGCCTCGGGCGATCTGATGACGCGCGTGATCGAGGACGTCAACGCAGTCGAGCGGCTGCTCATCGATGGTACCGAGCAAGGCACGGTCGCCACCGTCAGCATCTTCGGCGTGCTGGCAATTTTGTTCGCCACCAACCCAGTGCTGGCTGGGGTGGCGATGATCCCAATCCCTTTGCTCGCGCTTGGCGCGATGTTGTACACACTCACTGCACACAAGCGCTACCGAAAGCAGCGCCAGGCCTCGAGTGCCATGAATGCCCTACTGATGGACAACCTGCAGGGCGTTCGGGAGATCAAGGCGTTCGGCCGCGAGCAACACGAGGACAGCAGGTTTGCCGACCGCTCCGAGGCGATGCGACAGGGCACGCTCACCATCATGCGCGCCTGGGCGTTCTACAACCCGACAATGAGTTTCGTTGCCGCGACCGGTACCGGTCTTGTGCTGTGGATAGGCGGCGGCCAGGTGATGAACGGCCCGATGACCATCGGCGAGCTGGTCGCGTTCCTCTTTTATCTCGCGCTGTTTTACGAACCGATCGGCAAACTGCACGGGCTAAACCAAATGCTCCAGGCCGCCCGGGCCGGTGGCGAGCGGGTGTTTGATATTCTCGACGCCAGCGAGGAGCGCCGGGATGCCACAGTGCTTAAACCGCTCCCTGAACCGGTGCGCGGCGAGGTTGAGTACCGCGGTGTTCACTTCCAGTACACCCAGGAAAAGCCGGCGCTTCACGACATCTCACTCCTGGCTAGGCCGGGGCAGATGACCGCGCTGGTCGGCCCCACCGGCGCCGGCAAATCGACTCTCGTCAACCTGCTGCCGGCGTTTTACGAGGTCACCCACGGCGCTATCACTATCGACGGGCAGGACATCGCCCTCACCTCGCTCGAGTCGCTGCGCGAAAACATCTCCGTCGTTAGCCAGGAACCGTTCCTATTCAACGGCACCGTCGGCGAGAACATCGCGTACGGCAACCTCGACGCCAGCGCCGAGGAAGTCACCGAGGCCGCTCAGGCTGCCAACTGTTTCGAGTTCATCAGCGAATTAGCCGACAGATTCGACACCCAGGTCGGCGAGCGCGGCGTCCGGCTCAGCGTTGGCGAGAAACAGCGCATTAGCATCGCCCGCGCCCTGCTTAAGAATTCGCCGATCCTGATCCTCGACGAGGCTACCGCCAGCGTGGATACCGCCACCGAGCGCCTCATTCAGCAGGCGCTCGAGCGGCTCATGATCGGCCGCACAACCTTCGTTATCGCGCACCGGCTCAGCACCATTCGCGACGCCGATCAGATTCTCGTGTTGAAAAATGGCCGGGTCATCGAACGTGGCACGCACAACGAGCTCGTCGGGCAACAAGGCCTTTATGCGCGGCTGGCCCGTATTCAAAACACCACCTTCATCGAGGAAAGCTTCGCAAAACTCGAACCTGTCACCTGACCGGCATGCCAAGCCTGCTCATCGCCAGCCACAACACCCACAAGATGGCAGAAATCGCCACGATTCTGGGGGAAGACTTCGACGTGCAGAACTTGGCCAGGCACAACGGAGCGCCGAAAGTCGAAGAGAACGGGGACACCTTCACTGCAAACGCCGTTAAAAAAGCCGTTGAGATCGCCGCCTGGCTGAGCCTCCAAGCGCTTGACCAAGAACTGCCGGATTTCGTTCTCGCGGATGATTCCGGCTTGGCGGTCGATGCGCTCGGCGGCTCACCGGGCGTTCGCTCCGCGCGATTTGCCGGGGACAATGGCAACTCAACTGACGAGGCCAACAACGCCAAGCTGCTGCGCGCATTGGCCGACGTGACCAACGACGATCGAGGCGCGCAATTCCAATGTGTGCTGGCATTGGCCGCGCTTGACCAAGCCAGCGAAGTCAGGACATTTGATGGCATTTGTCGAGGCAGAATTGCCCAAGCTGAGAGCGGTCAAGCTGGTTTTGGCTACGATCCGCTCTTCATTCCCGATGGCCACGACCTCAGCTTTGCCGAGCTTGGCTCCTTGGTGAAAAACGCCATCAGCCACCGCGCCCGCGCCCTAGCCAAGCTGGCGGAGTACCTAGGCCGTCGTTGAACCGGTTCAGAGCCCCCACACAATGGGAACCATCAACCAGACCAGAAAGCCCACCAGCAGCGTCAGGCCAAGGCCGGCCTTGATATAGTCGGTGAACCGGTATTTACCCGGGCCGGACACGAGGATGCAGGCCGGCTCAAACGGCGCGACAAACGACGACGATGCCCCTAGCATCACTGCAATCGCAAACGTCTGTCCGCTGACCTCGAGCGTTTCCGCGGTCTGCATCGCAACTGGCAGTACCACCAGCGCGGCGGCGGCGTTGGACATCGTCTGCGTCAAGAAAATCGTCAGCAGGATGAAGCCGGCGAGTACGGTGCGCGGACTGTCGAACGCGCTACGGATGCCGTCGGCAAGCCAATCGGCCGTGCCGGACTCGCGCATCGCCGTACCAAACGCCGTCATGCCTCCAATAACGATAAGCACCCGCCAGTCCACCGTCTCGTACGCTTTTTGCATGGTGATGCAGCCGGTGGCCACAGTCATCGCCGCGGCGCTCAAAAAACAAATCGGCAACGGCGCCAAGTCAAGGCCGCCAGCGATCACGGCAAAGGCAAAAAAGGCCAGCGCCCGGAAACCTTTTTGCCGGCGATCCACGCTGGGTGCCTCGGTGGCATCGAGTCGCAGGAGGTTGGTGTCATGCTGAAGTGATTGGAGTCGTTCCTCAGTGCCCTGCACAAGCAACAGATCTCCGGCGCGCAGCCGTATGGCACCCAGTTTACTACCAAGCGACTGGCCATGGCGGTAAATCGCCAGCACCGCAAGGCCGAACCGCTGCCGGAACTCGGTCTCCTTTAGTGTACGGCGAATGAGCGTGGACTTTGACGTGATCAGCAACTCGGCAATCTTCACCTCCTCAGTCTGCAACGCTTCGTCCTCCAGCTTGGTCTCGGCGTGAATCTCGATGCCGCTGGCGTCCTTCACCGCCATCAAGTCCTCCATGCCACCGGAGACCAGTAAAACATCACCCTCCTCGATAATAGACCGGATGTTTGGGACAAAGCTGCGTTTCTTGCGCAGAACCTTGACAATGCGAAACTCCATCTCCGCCAGCGACGACTCGAACACGTGCTGGCCGATCAGGCTCGAACCCGGCATCACGGCAATCTCCGAGAGGTACTCGCGAATGTTGAAATCCTCCGCGAGGCTCTCCTCGGGGTAATCCGGGAGCAACCGGCGCCCGAAAAGCATCAGATAGGCGATGCCCACGCCCATGATCAACAACCCAACCGGCGTGATCTCGAACAGCCCAAGCGGTCGATATATCTTGAGGTCATTCTCCTTGGCATACTGCAGATAATCGGCGGAATCGATTGCTCTGTCGCCGTTCAAGTCGGTGCCACCGTTGGCCATCCACTTGGCCAAGTCGGCTTCGTGCTGCTTGGCGATCTCGCCGCTGACGGCGACATTGGTCGAAGTGCCGATAAGCGTGCAGGTGCCGCCGAGGATCGACGCAAAGCAAACCGGCATAAGCAGCTTCGATGGACTGGTCTTGAGCTTGCGCGCAATGGATATCGTCGGGCCAATGAATAGCGACGTAACCGCCGTGTTGTTCATAAACCCGGACAGGCCCCCGACGACCGACATGGTCGTCAACTTCAGCTTGCTGACACTCCCCCCCGCAACCCTCAACAGCCAGGCGGTAACGGCATCAAGCACGCGGCCCTCAATTAGCGCGCCGTTGATCAAAAAGATCGAGGCGAGGATGATGATGATCTGCGAACTGAAGCCGGCGAACGCCTCGGTCGGTTTCAGTATCCCGGTCAACACCACCGCCAGCAGGCGTGGCAAACAACCCCACGGCAGCCAGTAGCAATCCCAGTACGATACCAATCTCGAGTGTCATTCCCCCGGTTCCTCTCCGGACGCCCGCTTCGCTAGTGCAGAATGGCCGCTCGGGCAATGTTTTTGTCACCGCTTAGTCAGGATACATTCCGGGTTGATTTCAGCCGCATAAGCATCAACCCTCCCCGAGCGCTCATGAAGATTAGTAAAATCAGCGTCTTTCAGGTTGACTTGCCGCTGCACGAGGGCAGCTATAACTGGTCCGATGGCAAATCGGTGCAGGTGTTTGACAGCACGGTCGTGCG
The DNA here is from genome assembly GCA_022451065.1 of Pedosphaera sp. Taxonomy (GTDB): domain Bacteria; phylum Verrucomicrobiota; class Verrucomicrobiia; order Limisphaerales; family UBA1096; genus UBA1096. The sequence goes on from JAKUOU010000029.1 coordinate 46,710, forward strand.
GATCGAGACCGACGAGGGCATCACCGGCCAC
>JAKUOU010000003.1 GCA_022451065.1 Pedosphaera sp.
GTCTGCTGGGAATGGACATCTTGGCCAGTTGAATCACCCCTCGAAGTGGTCCATGGAGCAAAACGTGGCATGGAGCCAGCCTATCCCGGGTGGCGGTTGGGCTTCGCCAATTGTCGTTGGAGAACGCGTGTTCGTAACAGCGGCAGTCGATTCCAATAACACCAAGCCGCTGGGGCACACCGGGGGCGTCCGGAATATGCGAGGAAAGAAGCCGACGGAGCCATTCAACTTCAAGCTGATCTGTCTCAGTCTCAAGGATGGTTCCGTCCAGTGGGAAACAAGTCTAGCCCGCGAGCAACCCAAGTATGCAATCCATCCATCCAACACCTATGCAACCGAATCCCCTGCCTCGGACGGTAAGCATGTCTTTTGCTATTTTGCCGCAATTGGCAAAGTCGCGGCCGTCGATCTGGAGGGCAAGGTGGTCTGGTCCGTCAATGTTGGTGCCTTTCCCAGTGGTAATGGTTTTGGGACGGGTAGTTCGCTGGCGCAGAGAGATGGCAAATTGTTTCTGCAGTGTGACAATGATAGAGAGTCGTTTGTCGTGGCACTCGATGCAGCCACTGGCAAGGAAGTCTGGAAGCGAAAGCGTTCCTCAAGGACCAGCTGGTCCACGCCATTTATCTGGGAACATGGAAAGCGAACCGACCTAGTTATTTGTGGTTCGGGTACGGTCACTGGTTATGAGCCGAGCACAGGGAAAACCCAGTGGCGACTAACGAATGTTCGTTCTGCCTTTACTGCATCACCCGCATCGGATGCGACGCGCATTTTCCTTGGCAATAGTGGCCCACTAAGCCAGGGGCCACTCCTTGCCATCGGCTCTGAGATCGAGGGAGAAGCCGGCCTTGATATCGTTAAATTACCCAAGGGCGTGGCCTGGGCGCATAGGCGAGGTGGTCCAGGGATGGCTTCGCCAGTGGTTAGCGGTGGCTATCTTTACGTGTGCAGCCGCGGCTTTCTCTCCTGTTATCATACCAAGACGGGTGAGCGGGTCTACAAATCTCGATTACCCGGGGCCAAGTCAATCGCGGCCAGTTCGTTGGCCGATGACAAGCATATGTTCTTGCTGGATGATTCAGGTAAAACGTTCGTCATCAAGTCGGGCACCGAGTTCAAGGTCGTAGGGGAAAACCAATTGGACGATCTGTTCTGGTCGACGCCTGCAGTGACGAAGGGGACCTTGCTGTTACGTGGAGCGGACAAGCTCTATTGCATTCGGGAAAAGATTCCCTAGGAGGTCGCTGACTTATTTTTGTTTTGTTTGTATAGCGTTTTTGTTTGAAGTGAGTCTCCGGTGAGTCCACTGGCCGTCGTCAAGGCTCAACTCATGTATGTGACCGTTGCTTCCCTCGTAAAGGTAGTAACGCGTGCCGGTTTTGCCATCAACCCAGCCGATGGGATCGCCCTTGGCCTTCGGTGCTTCGGCGAGTTTTGAGGGCCGGGTCATGGCCCATGTTTCGCCCCGATGCACACCCTCACGAATGCCACCCTCAGTGTCGCGGAACGCTAGGTAGTGCCTGCTGTTCTCTGCGTCGCTGAACAGCGTGAACTCCCCTTCCAGTTGGTCGGTTGTTTGGTCGATCGGGAACTGGTTCTTGAACCGTTGACCGATCTCCTTTGCGTACACCAAAGTGTTGCGTTCGCCCTGATAGGTGCGGTAGCCCGGGACGCGCCGGCGTTCGTTCCAGTCAAAGACAAACGGCGGCCGCCTTGGCCAAGCGCGAGCGGCGAGAAAAACGGCCTCCCGTCTGCCGTTCACCGTAAGGCCAAGCGGTTGGCCAAGCGCGGGCAGTCGATGCACGCCGTCGGTTCGCCAGGATCGCTGGTCCGGCGTGGCCGTGTTCAGGTCGAGCGACTGTTCATACGGCACGCCAAACATCGAGAGGTACATCACATGCAACGTTGAACCGTCCAGCGAAGCCACCGCGCCGCCTTCGGCCCGGGGCATGGCGGGTAGCGGAGAGTGCCGCCATTGGCCGTCTAGCCACAGTTCATGGATTTCCCCAAGTTCATCGACATAGACCACGTGTGGAACACCGTTTGCGACCACCACCGAGGGGTCGGCCGCCGCCTTCGACAGGCCAATCTGCCTAGTCAGATTTTGCCGGGTCCACTTGCCCTTCGCTCCAGCGTTCGACACGCTTGAGTGCTCGTAAATGTGTCCGTCCGTCCCGCGGTAGACGAGTCGGCGTTCGTCTCCAGCAAGGGCGTACAGCGCCGGGCGACCCGCAGCCGGCGGAGAGAGGGGCAGTGTGGAAGCCGCCCAGTCGTCGCTGCCAGGAGCGGCAATGAGTTCACTCCATTCGCCATTAGCATCCCGATGGACAACGTGGCGATAGCCGGCTTCGTTTTGAAGTCGGGCTAGTCCGGGATTGGAAACCGGCTTGTTGCGGAACGCAAAGTAGTCGTTAGTCCACCTGCGGAAATTTTCTCCAGCGATTCGCCCGAACTCCTCGACCTCTTCAATCTTCCGGTGCCAGACCTTGATGTCATATTTACGTGCCCGATATTCGTGCGCGACCTCGTTTGCGATGGCATCCCTTAACTGCCGGGTTCGGCGCAGCACGTTCTCCTCCGACAGCGCCCCGTCCAGATGTCGGCGGACCTCCGCCTGATAATACTCACGGTAATCCGGGTTGCCGAGTAGCGCGATGAACATCTTTCGCTGTGTACTGAAGCCGTACGCGCCACCGCTGTCAATAAACGCGTAGGAGTCGGTGTCAGGCTTGTACGGGCCGCCGCGGAAGCCCCACTCGGAGTCCCAGCACATGAATCGCCATTTTCCGTCCGGCAGTCGGCGCGCCGCGTACCAGTTGTTGTGAGGCCAATCATAGTTTTTCCCCCAAAGGTTCACGATCATGTAGGCTGTGAAGTCCTCGATATCGACGCGCTTATTAAGCGCCTTGTAATTCTCCTTCTGTGAAATATCGGTTGAGCCAATGAAGCGGCCCAGTTCCTCCCACGCATCACGAGTGCCGCTAAGGATTGTGTTCCCGGTTTTCATGATGTCAAACTCCCCCTTGCCGATGTGCGACGCCAGGAAATCCTCGTCCATCCGTTCAACGAGGTTGTACACCCCGTAGTTCTTGCCGTTGACATAGAGCAGGCACCACGTCCCGTTTGATACCAGCCCTCCCATGTCCTTGTGAAGGTCTCGCATCAACTGGTCGCGAATGTAGGCGCCGCCGGGTGCGCGGTCATTGCCGTTGGCCCTTAGTATAAGCTTGTCGAAATCCTTTACGCCAGCCATGGGGATGATGTTGTACTTCAACTTGGGCGAGCCGTATACGTCCCTGAAATAGGCACGGTACGATTTCTTCGCCTTGAAATCGCCTCGGCGAGAAAAGCCACCGTGCAAGCGCAGGCCGAATCCGGTCGACACCTTTCGTTTGCCCTTCGTGTTGAAAATTTCCATGTGCGAGGTGCGCTCGCTGCCCCGGCCGGTGGCACTGCTGCGCATGTGTACCTCGTAAAAATCCTCCGGCTTCATCGAGATCGACATCACCGGCAGCGTCGGTTGCCGCCCGACAAGGTAGGTAGCCGATTTGATCGCCCCAACGCGCTCCTCACCCACGAATGCCGCCGCACGAAACAGTCCCGTCTTGTCCAGTTGAATCGGCCCATCCACCCGTTGACTCTTGGCAGTCGGCTCGTCTCCATCACGTGTGTAGCGGATGTCCACCGCTGTTGATGCCTCGGCGGTGATCCGCACCTCAATCCCGGACCCATGAACACCAGGTTTGGGCGAAAACTTCAGCTTCGGCTCGACCGGTTTGAGCTGTTGCGGGCCGGCGTTGAGCGCACCCGGGGTGGGCGTCAGGAAAAAGCCCCACTTGCGATCTCCGCCCGGCGCCCGGCCGTACGACTGGTCCGCAACCTGTTCTCCGTAGCGGATGCTGTCCACGATCTGCCCATTCGGTTGGCTCAGATTCAACTCGCCGCCTTTTCTGGCCAGTCGAAAGCTTGCGTGCAGCGTGGTCGGCAGAAAACCCAACGCGGCCTTCAGACTCATGTCAGTGCTGCCCCGGCCGGAGTTCAGGCCCGCGATGGCCAGCACATTGTCGCCCTTGCGCAGCAACTCCACATGGGACGAGAGATCAAATCGATCCGCCGTGCCGGCCTCGCGCCCGGCCGTGGCCATGCTGTTCACGTGCAACTGGTCCCCGGGTGCGTTCGCTGTCGCGACACGGGCGCCATTCAGGTAGGCCACAAAGCCGTCATCAAAATCCACCTCCAGCACGAGCGACTGCGACATCGGCAGTTCCTTCAGTTGGAACTTGTGTCGTAGCAAAACCAGCGAAGTGCCGACCGGCAGCTCGGTGGCGTCATCATCATCCCCGTAGCCGAAACCCGCTTGGCCAAGCGCAAACCCGCTGTCGTTAAACTCCATCCCGGACCAGCCATCAGCCACTTCGCCACGGCGCGACGGCACGAGGTATTTCCACTGCGTATTGTCCGGAACGAGGGTCAACTCAAACGGCAGCGTCGCCGTCGAGGTGCGCAATGCTTCGGGGGAAAGAGACACACGATCCAACCCGGACATCCAGACGACATGGTATCCGCCCGGTGCGATGGCAATGTTTGGCAGTTCCCACGTATTTGGCTCGGTTTCGCCGTTCGTCAGCCGAAACTTGGCCAAGCGCAATACCTCGCTGCCAGTGTTGTGAAGTTCCAACCAGTCGCTGCTGCCGCCCTCATCATCCAGCGCACCGCCTCGGTTAGAGGCGAGCAGCTCGTTGATCCGCAGCGGATGCGCCGGAACCGGCGACTTGGTTGCAGCATGGGAAGAGATCGCAAAAGTGAAAAACAGGAAAAGTGGGATTTTTTGGAGCATAAACCTGATTTGCGGACGGCCTTACTGAAGAAAGTGGAGCGGGTGAAGGGAATCGAACCCTCGTGTCAAGCTTGGGAAGCTTGCGTTCTACCATTGAACTACACCCGCATTGAATTGGGCACGAATTGTCCGACTTAGCCGGGGCTTTGGCAATGTTTTTGTCTTATGGTCACCAGTCACTGCTTGCCGGGGACGAGGGTGAGTGTGATTTTGCCGTCCCGATTCCATGCGTAAACGTGACCATTATCTGCGCCGCCGTATAGCAACTTGCCGTCGTCGGTGACGTCGAGGCAATGTAGCAGGTCGTCGGCTTTGGCCCATGTCTTGCCGGGGCGCGTGCCTGATTCACTGCAAAGTCGAAGGGCGCCGTCGTCGCTGGCGGTGATCAACTCAGCATTTTGTGCCGGCCAGACAATGGCGGCGATGTTGCCGGGATGGCCGGTCAAAACTGTTTTTTGCTCGCGCGTTTTTGTGTCCCAGATTTTTAGTTCCTTATCAGCCCCGCCGCTGGCGAGTAGTGCGCCGTCCGGCTTGTAGGCGAGCGAGAGCACCGGCGCGGTGTGGGCCTCGATCTGCATCACCTGTTCGCCCTTGGCCAGGCTCCAAAACCGAACCAGGCGGTCGGCACCGGCAGTGGCCAGCATTTTACTGTCGGGTGCAATGGCGAGGTCGAAGATAGCCCCATCATGGGCCTGCCAGTTGAGGCGCTTGCTCAAGCCGGTCGTTTTCCATAGGGCGATTTCGCCTGCTTGGCCGGGGGCATTTGAGGCAGTGATGAGGGTTGCGTTGTCGATGGTGAAGGTCATTGCCAAGACGCGGCCGGGCAGGTCGCTGATCTCGCCGCCGGACGACCAATCTGCTGTATTCCAGAGCAGCACCTTGCGAAAGCCGCCGGTGGCTAGGAGATTGCCGTCAGCGCTCCAGGCGATGGACTGGACGACGTCGCGGTGGCCGGTGAGTTTGGCCAGGGACGCTTTGTTTTTTTCAGCGACGTTGTGAACGGTGACGAGGTTGCCGTGGCCAGCGGCGAGTTGTTTGTCGTCCGGCGAGAGGGCGAGGGCGAACACAGGCTGGTAGCCGGTGGGCAACCGGCCAAGTTTGGCATTGGCAACCGATTTGGCCTCAATAACCAGTTCGCTGGGGAGCCACTTGGCGCCGGCGTCTATCCATTGGCCAAGCATGGCTATCTGCTCGTCGCCCAACTGTTTTTTCGGCGGCATATGGGGATCGCTGCCAGGCTGGATGTACCGGATGATGCGGCTCTCATTGGCCCGGCCGGGGATGAGTGCCGGGCCTTCGCTGCCACCTATTATGGCGAGTGCACGTGTGGTGAGGTTTAGCTGGCCCTTGTTTTTTTTGGCGTTGTGGCAGCGGATGCAGTGATCGCGCATTAGGTGCATCGTGCGCCTAGCCAAGTCGGCGCCTCCGGCCCCTCCCGGCGGCTCGGCTACCCCGGCGTTTGGCCAGGCGGTCAGGGCCAAAAGTGTTAGCCCGGCCAAGCGGGCGAGTGTGAGCCTGTGGGCGAACCGTTTCATGCGTGTGAGGGCATTAAACCCGGCCCGGAGGCGCGGCGCGAGTCCTTGTTGTTTTAATTCGCCGGGAAGATCATTTTGGGGTTGCCGCGGACGGCCAGGTTGTCATCCGGTCGATGATGTGCCTCGCGCTGACTTACAAACACCGCATCATTGATGGCCGCGAAGCCGTCACCTTCCTTGTCCAAGTGAAGGAGTTCATCGAAAATCCAGAGCTTGGCTTGGTGGGCCAAACGCTTGGTCGGATTGGCCTCGCTCGAGTATTTTAGAGTTGATACTTTCCCGCCCATAAAAGCGCTGACTGAGTGGGTAGCACTATCAACTTAAAATGGATTTTGACCTTGTAGTCATCGGGGCCGGGCCGGGCGGGTACACCGCCGCAATCAAGGCGGCGCAATTAGGCATGAAGACGGCCATCGTTGAGAAGGACCAAGCCCTTGGCGGCACCTGCCTCAACGTCGGCTGCATTCCCAGCAAGGCGCTGCTCTCGTCCACCGAGCTTTTTCATGAGGCGCAAAAGCAGTTTGGCTCACACGGCATTTCAGCCGACAGGCTGTCGATGGACGTTAGCAAGATGATGAAGCGCAAGGACGACATCGTTCGCAAAATGGCGCGTGGTATCGACTACCTGATGAACAAAAATGGTATCGAGCGCTTGGCCGGTATGGGCCGCATCGTCAGCGCGAACAAGGTTGAAGTGACCAGCGACGGGGGTAGCCAGAAACTGAATGCCAAGCACATCCTCATCGCCACCGGCAGCCGTGTCGCCAGCCTGCCGTTCCTTGAGATTGACGGCGAAACGATTCTCAGCAGCGAGCATGCGATCGCGCTTGGCGAAGTACCGGAGTCGATGGTCGTGATCGGTGGCGGCGCGATCGGTCTCGAACTGGGCTCTGTCTGGGCACGGCTTGGCACCAAGGTTACTGTGGTCGAGTTTCTCCCGCGCATCGTCGCGATGTTCGACGAGGACATCACGCTGGCATTGCAGAAACTCTTGCAAAAACAGGGACTCAAGTTCCACCTCGGCACCAGAGTCGAGTCGGCCGAGAAAAACAACGGCGGTGTCAGGTTGACCGCGTCCAAGGGCGATAAAAAACTCGAGCTCGAGGCCGAGAAGGTGCTCGTCGCGGTAGGTCGCAACCCGAACACCGAGGGCCTCGGCGTCACCGAGGCTGGTGTGGAACTGGACGAGCGGGGCTGCATCAAGACCAACGCCGAGCGGCAGACCAACGTCCCGGGCATATACGCCATTGGCGATGTGGTGGCTGGGCCGATGCTGGCGCACAAGGCCGAGCAGGAGGCTATCGCTGCCGTCGAGCGCATGGCCGGCCAGTCGGGCAGCGTCAACTACGACACCATCCCGTCGGTGGTCTATACAGCGCCGGAAGTTGCCGCAGTGGGCCTCATCGAAGCCGAAGCCAAGGAGAAGGGCTACGAGATTGCGATCGGTGTTTTCCCTTTCCAAGCCAACGGACGGGCTGTCGCTTGCGGGCATGCGGACGGTTTGGCCAAGGTCATTGCCGACAAGGCGAGCGGCCGGGTGCTTGGTGCGCAGATCCTCTCCACCAATGCCTCGGAGCTGATTGCCGAGGCGGTATTGCTGATGGAGTTCGGTGGCAGTGCGGAAGACTTGGCCCGGACGATTCATGCGCACCCTACGATGTCGGAGGGCCTGCGTGAGGCGGCCCACATCGCCGTCGGGGAACCGTTGCATATCTGAGCGCTTGACCAGGCTTACAAAAAAAGCGCCGGCTTGCACCGGCGCTCAAAAGTTTGTGGCGGTTCCTACTGGTCTGTTGGCGCAGGTGCGGCCGATTTTTCCGGTGCCGGCTCGGCCGGCTTGTATTTCCCGGCGGCACCCTCGTTCAGGATATCTATGATCACAGTGGTGATGTCGTTTTTGCCGTTGGTGTAAAGGACGGTGGGAGTGCGGGGTAGCAGGACGTCCTGTGACGAATCGATAACCAGGTCGTAGCCAAGTTCCTTGGCCTTGACACTGATGACTTCCTGGATTTCCCCGAGGCGTCCCTTGCGAAGCCGCCGGGTCTGGTCTCCGAGGGTTTTCTGCGCGTTTTTGTTGAACTCGATGATTTGCTGCTCAAGGCGTTTGTATTCAGTGAATTTTTCCTGAGCTTTTTTAAGGTCACCCGATCTTGTTTCATCGGAGTTGGCCGGATCCTGAGCGCTCACGTTGAGCCGGGTGTATTCTTCCCGAAGCAAGTCCAGGTCATCTATCATGCCGACCCGAGCTTTGTCGAAGTCGGCTCCGCGCTCCTTAAGTTGATCGTTGGACAGCTTGGTCTTCCAGTAGCTGTCGAAGGCCTTGAGGAGATCGACGGTGGCGATCTTGACCGGTTCTTGTGCGACGACGGCTCCGGCAAAGCAGGAGAGCGCTAGCACCATGGCGGCCAATTTGGGCAGGGATGAGACTGTCATGATTGGTTTTGTGTTCATCAAGTCAGGTTAAAAATCGCGGGTGAAACCGACCCCAAAGTTAAACTGCCCACCTCCCTTAGCGTAGTCTGGGTGGGTGAGCGGGAAGCCGTAGTCGAGTCGCAAGGGCCCGAGCATCGGCACGAAAAGCCTCAGGCCGATGCCCCAGTTGTCTGCGTAGTTGGAGAACTCAAAATCGTAGGAATCCTCGTACACCATCCCGATATCGTAGAAAAACGCCACGCGAAACCGGTCGATGATAGGGATGCTGTACTCGACCGAGCCAAACCAGTAGCTGTTGCCCCCTAGCGTTTCCCGCCCATCCGTAATGACAGGGGTCCACTTGTTGCCTGCGGCTGGTAGCTCCTGCGGTTCTTGCGCGAACGGGTTATCTGTAAAACTATCTTTAACCGGGACAAATTTTTCCCCCACCACCTCGCCGGCCTCGTTCTCGACGTTCACGTAGTAACCGTACTGGTCGTTCACCACGCCGTTTTCCCATGTTTGCATACGTGGGCCGATGTCGCGGTAGTCGTAACCGCGCAGCGAGTAACCGCCTCCGAGAAAAAACCGGTCAAAATAGGGCACCCGCCTGCTATCACCGAAAGTATCCACAACACCCAGTTTTCCGACGACCTCCCAGATGTGGTCATCGGCAAAACCGGGATAGTAGTAGGCGGTCTCGATCTCGAGTCGGTACATCTCAGTGTCGCCGCCCATGGGGCCGCCCGCGACATCAGCATTGACCTGGGTGCGTTGGCCGCGGCTGGGCATCAATGAGTGGTTGCGGGTGTCGTAGGCGAAAAACAGGCCCAGCTTGGACACTAGGCGGTCGTTGTTCAACTCGGCCAGTTCTCCCTGCTCCAGCCGGGCCATATCGTAGGTCCAATCGAAGGGGTTGGCGGACAGGCTGTCGGGATGCCCCTTGGCCAAGCCATTGGCGAGCATGTCGTGCTCAGCTAACATTTCGGAAAAATAGGAGCGGTCATGAATACCGATGGACTCGAAGGTGAAATCGACGCCCCCGTAGGTGAAGTCGTTCCAGAGCGTCCGGGAGAGGCCAAGTTTCGTGCCGGTCTGGTGCTGCTCGAAGTAGCGGCTGTAATACTGGATCTCACGGTGGTACAGGTCCACGGAAAAACGTAGCTTGCGGTCGAGGAAATACGGCTCCTCGAAGGTGATCTGATAATCCTGCCGCCGGGTGCCGGCGGTGATCTGCAGGCGGAATTTCTGGCCGCCGCCTGTAAAGAAGGGCGGGTTGAACAGGTCGAAGTTGCCCTGCACAAAGCCCATCTGGGCAAACATGGCCTCAATGGAACTGTACCCGAATCCCATGATTAAGTGGCCTGTCCGCCCTTCCTGCACCCCGACGATGAGGTTGCGGCGGTTGGGTAGCTCGGGGATTTTTTCGACCTGCGTGTCGACACCCTCAAAAAGCCCGGTGCCCTCGAGGCGACGCTTGCTCAACTCGACACTGACCATGTCGAATACCTCGCCGGGGGAGATCGCCATCTCACGCCGGATCACCTTGTCCTTGGTGCGGGTGTTGCCGCGAATCTCCACTTTTTCCACATAGCTGAGCTCGCCCTCCTTGACGCTGTAAACCAGGTCGATCGTGCCCTGGTCGGTGTTGGGCACCTTGGTCACGCGCACGGTGGTGTCGAGGTAACCGTAGGCCTCGTAGTAGTCCCGGATGGCATCCCGATCATCACTCAATCCGCTTGGGGTAAAGATGGCCCCTTCGAGCATGAACGGGGCAACCGCACGCTCAAGAACCTGCACCCCGCGGCGTATTTGATCCTCGGTAAAGAGTGTGTTGCCCTCGAAGGTGACATTGCCGACCTGGTATCGATATCCTTCATACAGGTCCAGCCGGATCACCATTCGGCTCTCCTTCGGGTATTCGAACTTTATCTCACGCACCTTGAAGTCGATGTAGCCCTCATCCTGATAAAACTGGGTGAGCATCTCGAGGTCCTCGTCCCATTGGTCGGATTCGAACTTGCCGCTGCCGGTCAGCCATGACATCCACCAGCGTTTGCGTGTCTTGAATACCTTGCGCAACTCGCGCTGGGAGAAGGCCACCGCGCTCTCGAACACGATGTTGTCAATCTTGACCTTCTGCCCGGGGTCGACCTGGAAGACAACGGTCGCTTGGCCAAGCGCCTCGTCATGCCGGACCTCGTATTCGACCTTGGCTTGATGGTAGCCGCCTTTTTGGTACTCCTTGAGGATGGCGCGAGTGTCGGAGAATATCCTTGGCCGACTCAGGGTCTCCCCGGTGCGTGAGCGGATTTTTTTACGAAGCTTGCTTTCTCGGAACTTGCGGCCCCCAGTGTTGCCCTCGAAGAGGAGCTCAGTGACCACCGGCTTGCCGACGAGCGTGTAGGTCACCTCGACCCCGCCGGCAACCTGCTTCTCGGTCACGTAAACGTTCTCGAAAAAACCGGTGTTGCGAAGGTTGTGGATATCGTCGTCGCTGGCCTTGCGCGAGTAGGGATCGCCCAATTTGAGGCGGATGTTGGCGTGGATGAGCGCGTCGCTGGCGGCGGCCTGGCCGATGTGCTGGAGGGTTATTTTCTGAACCGGCGAAGCCTTGGGAATCGGGCCTGCAATTTGCCCGTGGACCGGGTCGCCCGATAGTAGCAGAAACACGGCGATGAGCGCCTGACCAAGTGCACGCAACCAACGTGCCGGGCTAATCGCCCTGCAGGATGTCGTCATCGCTGAACTTGGCTGCACTTTCAAATCTTGTGAACCCTTTCAAAAAGGTCAGGCGCACATCCCCCGTCGGGCCGTTGCGCTGCTTGGCAATGAGCAGGTTAATCTGGCTGGCTTCGCTGTCGGGATTATCGGCGTCTTCATCTACTCCGCCGGGCTTGTACAACAATCCCACCAGGTCGGCATCCTGCTCGATCGCGCCGGACTCACGGAGATCCGATAGTCGCGGTTTGCGGTTTTTGTCCTTCTCCAACTCGCGGTTGAGCTGGCTTAGGACGATCACCGGAACTTTCAATTCCTTAGCCAAGGCCTTGATGCCGCTGGAAATCTCGGAAATCTCCTGCTGGCGGTTCTCCCCGGCACGGCGCGAAGTAGAATTAAGCAGCTGCATGTAGTCAATGACAAACAACTTGATGCCGTGCTGCTGCCACATGCGGCGCGCCCGCGCCTTGAGTTGCAGGATCGAGAGGCCGCCCGAATCGTCGATATGTAGTCCGGACTTGGTCAACTGGGCGGCAGCCTGCGAGATCCGAGGGAAATCCCGTTCCTGCAGGAAGCCGTCGCGCGCGTCGCGCAGGTTGATGCGGGCCAGCGAGCAGAGCATTCGCATGACCAGTGCGTCCGCCGCCATTTCCAGGCTGAACACGCCTACCGGCAGGTGCTGTTTCAGCACGACATGCTCCACGATGTTCATCGCCAGCGAGGTTTTGCCCATGCTTGGCCTGGCCGCCACGACGATCATCTCGCCGCCGTGCAGCCCGGTGGTCATCCGATCGAAATCAGTAAAGCCGGTCTCGATCCCGGTGCTGGCACCCTTGTTCTTGAAGTAATTATCAATTTTGGTGATCGCGGCATGGACATGTTCATTGATGGTTGGGTTGCTGGAGATGCTATGCTCGCGCTGTATATCCAGCACAGACTGCTCCACCTCACCTATTAAACTCTCCACTTCATCGCTCCCCTCATATGCATCGGCGATCGCTCTGGTGCAGGTGTGAATCACCTTCCGCAGGAGTGCCCGGTCCCGTACGATGTCAAAGTAGTATTCAAGGTTCGCAGCCGAAGGCACCCCGTCCTGCAACTCAGTCAGGTAGGCCACTCCACCGATGTTGTCCAATTCCCCGTCGGTACGCAACTGGTGCGAGAGAGTCAGAAGATCGATCGGGGCATTTTTTTCGCTCATCTGCACCAACGCCGAGTAGATTGCCCGGTGGCGGAGCTCATAAAAAACCGACTCATCCTTGACCTTTTCGATGCACGCGGGGAGGTTTTCTTTCGGGTCGAGCAAGAGGCAGCCCAGCACCCCCTGTTCGGCGGCGGTGTCGTGCGGCGGTGTCCGGTCCAGCGGGATGGAGGTGAGCGACTCCCTTTTCCTCGGTGTTTTTTTCAGATCCGCAGACTTGGCGGAGGGCATGTCCAGCACGTCAGGCACGACCTGATGGAACCCCAAACTTAACGCCGGTGCAACGAATAGTACTTGGAAAGTTGCTCGGCGCTTATCGACATGGTATTCCCAGCGCTTTAGCAAGCGGCTCCGCACTTGACCGCGCTTGGCCAAGTCGCGGAAACTTTGCGCCGTTCAACGGATGGCCTTGGACCAATCCACACTCGACAAACTTCGAAGCGTCGTCGGCAGTGAAAATCTGCTGACGGAAAAGGAGGATTTGATTCCGTATGCCTTTGACGGCACGGCGGCGATGAAGGAGACGCCGGGTTGTGTGGTGTTCGCGGCGATCACGGGGCAAATCAGCGATGTGTTGAAGCTGGCGAATGATACCGAGACACCGGTGGTCACGCGCGGCAGCGGTACAGGCCTCAGCGGGGGGAGTGTGCCGGCTGCGGGTTGCATCGTGCTGTGTACGGTGAAGATGGGGCAGATTCTGGAGGTGGATGCGGCGAATCTCACGATGACTGTGGAGCCGGGGGTGACGACAGTTCAAATCGCCGAGGCGGCGGAAAAGGCTGGGCTGTTTTATCCGCCGGACCCGGGCTCGATGAAGATTTCCACCATCGGCGGCAATGTCGCCGAAAACTCCGGCGGCTTGCGCGGGCTGAAATACGGCGTCACGCGAAACTATGTGATGGGTATGGAGGTGGTGCTGCCGGACGGCGAGGTGATGTGGCTCGGCAACAAGTGCGTGAAGGACGTCGCCGGGTTTTCGCTGAAGGACGTGATGATTGGCAGCGAGGGCGCGCTTGGCGTCATCACGAAAGTACTGCTGAAACTAATCCCCAAGCCGGCCGCCAAAAAAACGATGGTGTCAACCTTCAACGCGATGGACGCCGCGGCGCAAACGGTGAGCGACATCATCGCCGCGCAAATCATCCCGTGCACGCTGGAGTTTCTCGATCGCACCACAATTCATTGCGTGGAGGATTTCGCGAAGGTCGGTCTGCCGCTCGATTGCGAGGCGTTGTTACTGATGGAAACCGACGGCCACGCCGCCGCTGTGGAAGAGGAAGCCGCCAAGATGGAGGAACTGGCCAAGGCCAACGGCGCGATGGAAGTGCGCGTGGCCCGGGACGAGGCTGAGGCCGCGCAACTTGCTATGGCCCGACGCAGCGCCTTCAGCGCCCTTGCCCGCCTCGCGCCCACAACGATCCTTGAGGACGCCACCGTGCCGCGCAGCGAACTGGCCCACATGATCCGGTTCGTCGATGAAGTTGCAAAAAAGCACGAGTTAAAAATCGGCACTTTTGGTCACATGGGCGACGGTAATCTGCACCCGACTTTTCTCACAGACGAACGCAACGCAGATGAAATCCATCGCGTGCATGAGGCGTTCAAGGAAATTTTTGACGAAGCCATTCGCCTCGGCGGTACCATCACCGGCGAACACGGCATCGGCCTCGCCAAGAAAGAGTTCCTCCCCAAATTCGCCGGCGAGGCGCAGATGCGAGTCATGCGCGAACTCCGCAGCGTTCTCGATCCCAAGGGCATTTTGAATCCCGGCAAGATGTTTGATTGATGCCTGACACTTCACAGCAGCGGCATGCGGTGTTGGCGAAGGAGATTCTCCGGCATGACCAGGCGTATTATGTCGAGGCCCAGCCGGCCATCAGCGACCAAGAGTACGACCGGCTTTACCGCGAGTTGCTGGCTCTCGAGGCGGTGTATCCCGAGCTTCGCACACCTGATTCCCCGAGCCAGCGAGTCGGCGGCGAGCCGATTGACGGCTTCGAGACCATTCAGCACACGGTGCCGATGATGAGCCTTGATAACACGTACTCGCAGGAGGAGGTGCGCGAGTTTGTTGATCGTGTCCAAAAACTTTTGCCCGGTGAGCTGCTCGAGTGGTTCGTCGAGCCGAAGGCCGACGGCATTGCGATCGGTCTCCGTTTTGAGTATGGCCTGTTCACCAGCGGCGTCACCCGTGGCGATGGCATTGCCGGTGACGATGTAACCGCAAACCTCCGCACGATTCGGAGCATTCCCCTGCGGCTCAACGAGCTTGGCCAAGCGGAAACGCCGGAGGTGCTCGAGGTGCGCGGCGAGGTGATTATGACGCGCTCCGGCTTCGAGAAGCTCAACCACGAACGTGTCGACGCCGGCGAGCCGCTCTTCGCCAATCCCCGAAACGCCACCGCCGGTTCGCTCAAGCAGCTTGACTCCGCGCTCGTGGCCAAGCGCCCGCTCGACATCGTCCTCTACGGCAGCGGCGAGATCGTCGGCGGCCCGGCGATCGACTCGCAATCCGACCTGCTCGATGTGCTTGGCCAGGTTGGCTTCCGCACACCGCAACACACATGGCGCTGCTCTAGCGTGGATGAAGTGCTCGACGCCATCGACGAGCTCGACCGCGTGCGCGGCGGCTTCGACTACGACACGGACGGGGCGGTTATTAAGCTGAACAGTTTTTCCCAGCGCGACCGCATCGGCGCGACCGCCAAGGCGCCACGCTGGGCCATGGCCTACAAATACGCGCCGGAGCAGGCGCAAACCAGGCTCAACGCGATCACTGTCCAGGTTGGCCGTACTGGCACGCTCACGCCGGTTGCCGAGTTGGAACCGGTGTTCCTCGACGGCTCCACCATCAGCCGCGCCACGTTGCATAACGAGGAGGAAATTTCTCGCAAGGACATCCGCGTCGGCGACACGGTCATCATCGAGAAACGCGGTGACGTTATCCCGGGCTTGATCGGCGTGGTGAAGGAAGAGCGGCCGGCCGGCGCTGAGCCGTTCGACATGCAGAGCGCTACCGGTAACCAATGCCCCGAATGCGACGGCGAAATCCGCAAGGACGAGTCCTTCGTCGCGTGGCGCTGCATCAACACGCGCTGCCCCGCACAGGCGGCGCAGCGGCTCGAGCATTTTGCCGCCCGCACCGCGCTCGACATCGAGTGCCTCGGCGACATCGTCTCGGACAAGCTCGTCGAGCGAGGTCTAGCCAGTGAGCCGCTTGACCTGTTCAGCCTCAGCGTCGAGCAACTCGGCCCACTTAATCTCGGCACCGACGATGAGCCGCGGGTGTTCGGCGAGAAAAACGCCACCAAGCTTGTCGAGTCGGTCGCGCGCGCGCGCGACATGGGGCTCGATCGCTGGCTGTTCGCGATGGCCATCCCGGAGATGGGCCGCACCACCGCCAGCAGCCTGGCCAAGTTTCATGACAACCTACAAGCTGTCGCCGAGTCGCCGCTGCTCCGCGAGGTCATCGCGCTGGATGAAAAGATTGCTGAGACGGTTCGGATCAATCCGCGCTCGCGAAAAAACCGGCCGAATTCAGATGTCGACAAGGCCGGGCGTGAGCGGTTGTACAAGAGCTTGGTTTCAGAAATCCGTGACTCGCTTGGCCGCCTGGAGTCGCTTTGTTTCGCGAAGATAACGAAGGAGAACGGCGACCATCCGCCCAACTATATCACCGAGGTTGGGCCGTCGGTGGCGCGTTCCGTGCTCGATTGGTTCGCGTCCGAGACTGGCAGTGCCACCCTAGAGTGCTTGGCCAAGCTCGGCATTGACCCGCAGGGCGGCAGGCCAAGCGGCGGCGGCGTGTTCGCCGGGAAGAGGTTCGTCATCACCGGCACTCTGCCAACGATGAGCCGCGACGAGGCCAAGGAGAAAATCGAGGCCAACGGCGGCAAAACAACCGGCAGCGTCAGCAAAAAAACCGACTACCTCCTCGCCGGGGAACAAGCTGGCTCGAAGCTGGCCAAGGCCGAAACGCTTGGCGTGACGATTCTAGACGAAGTGAATTTTCTGAAAAGGATTGGCGATTGATCAGGCGAAAATATCGCTCACCACATGGCCGTGAACATTTGTCAGGCGGCGTTCGATCCCGTTGTGGTAGTAGGTCAGTTTTTTGTGATCGATCCCCATGAGGTGGAGCACGGTTGCGTGGAAGTCGTGCCAGTGAACCGGATTTTCAACCGTCTTCCATCCGATCTCATCGGTCTGCCCATAACTGTACCCGGCCTTCACGCCGCCGCCGGCAATCCAGCATGAGAAACCGTATTTGTTATGGTCTCGACCAGGGCCTACCTGGTCGGCATTCGACTGGGCAAAAGGCGTCCGACCAAACTCCGTGGTGAACAGCACCAGTGTATCGTCGAGCATGCCACGTTGCTTGAGNTCGCGAAGCAGGCCGGCGATCGGCTTATCGATCCGGCCGGCCTCGGTCGANTGGTTGTCCTGCACATTCTCGTGCGCATCCCAGCTCGCGCGGGGCGAGCCGCCNATCGGGCCGCCGGAGTAAATCTGCACGAATCGCACTCCGCGCTCGAGCAATCGCCGCGCTAGCAGGCAGCGGCGCCCGGCATCCTCGGTGCGACTTTCGCCCATGCCATACTGGCGACGGATGTGTTCCGGTTCGCCGTTGATGTTGCTCACTTCCGGCACGGACAACTGCATGCGGGCCGCAAGTTCGTAGCTACGCATGCGGCTGCTCAACATCGTATCGGCTCCGCGGTACTCGGCGTTGCGGGCGTTCAGTTTTTGAAGGAATGCCCGCGCTGCGGCGTCCGAGCCTTTAGGCTGCTCGATGGCCGGGAAGAGATCCCGCACTGGTGTCTTGCCGCTCCGCAACTCGACCCCCTGATGCTGCGATGTGAGAAACCCGCTGGACCAGTTGGACGCCCCGCCATTGGGCCCGCCGCGTCCGTCGCTCAACACGACGAACGCCGGCAACGACTCGGTATCGCTGCCCAGCCCGTACGACACCCAGCTGCCGACCGACGGAAATCCGTTAAACTCAAAGCCGCTATTGGCGAAAAACAACGCCGGCGTGTGGTTGGCCGAATCGGTGGTCATCGAGCGGATGACTGTCATCTCGTCGGCCATCTCTGCGATGTGCGGGAACATGTCCGACAACCAAAGCCCGCTTTGGCTACGCGGTTTGAATTGAAAATCGCTTTTCCGTAGCAGGCCGACCTTACCGAAGAAAATGTCCGGCTTTTCACTCGAGCCAAGCGGCTTGCCATGGGCCTTGTCCAGCCCAGGCTTGTGGTCGTACGAGTCGATGTGGCTCATCCCTCCGACGAGGCTGATATGGATCGCCCTTTTGGCCCGCGGCGCGAAGTTTGGGAAGACCTGCTGGCTAGGCGAACTTGCCCGGGCCGAGCTGTCGCGGGCGAGCAGGCTCGCGAACGCCGTGGCACCGATCCCCCGGATACCCCAGTTGAAAAACTCGCGTCGATCAATTGTTTTGACGTCGTTCATGTTAGTTCAGAATAACAAATTCGTTGCTGTTGAACAGGGAACGGCAGAGCGTGACGAGGCCGTATTGCTCGGCCAAGCGCTTGGCCAAGCGCAGTTCTTCGGCGTCCGGCGCGCGCTGGTAGGCATCGAGGAACACTCGCTTCACCTGCTCGTCGAGTCTGCCTTTCTCAAGCACTCGTACCCGGTCTGCCATCGCCCGGGCCTTGTTCAATATGAATTCGTTGTTAAACAACGCCAGCGCCTGCAGCGGGGTGGTCGTCACGCCGCGCCGCGGCGCGGTGGTCGAAGGATCCGGGCAATCGAACGTGTCGAGAACCGCACTGCGCCCGCCGCGTGGACTAAAGCGGTAAACCGTGCGCCTGTTGTACTCGTCGCCCTTCGGATAGATCGGCGCGTAGTAGGTGGTGCCGTTGTTGGGCGTGATGGATACGTCGCGAAAACCAGGGCCGCCCATCTTGGGATTGAGCTTGCCGGAGACGGCGAGCACGGCGTCGCGCAACGACTCGGCGTCGAGCCGCACAGGAGACTTCCTCCAGAGCAGTCGATTCTCCGCATCCAAAGCCAGTCCGTCCTTGGACGGCGCGGCCGTCTGTCGATAGGTGTTCGAGGTCACGATTAGCCGGTGCATTGCCTTGAGCCGTCTTCCGTTGGCGACAAACTCGGATGCCAGCCAGTCGAGCAGATCCGGGTGACTGGGCCGGCCGCCGTTGAACCCGAAATCGTTCGGCGTCTCCACGATGCCGGTGCCGAAGTGGTAGTGCCACAGGCGGTTGACGATNACGCGGTTNAATAATGGATTTTCTGGGTCCGTGAGCCAGTNCGCCAACTGTTTGCGGCGCTCTGAGTCGGGCGCGTTCGGCTGGATGCCAAAGTCGCTGCTCAGTGAGCGCAACGCGGCGACAGCCCCGGGATGAACGACCTCGCCCTCATCCATCGCGTTGCCGCGCTTGAGCAGGCGTACCGTGCCAGGGTTGCCCCGGGCGGCGACGGTGTAGACTTTCATCTGTGACCCGCTGCCCAGCTCCTTCTCGCGGGCGGCCAACGTCGCCAGTTGATTCTTAAGCTCCTCCCGCCGTTCCTGGTCCGCTTGGCTAAGCGCGGCGGCAAGCTCCTGTTCGCCGACGAACGAGCTTTCCACCCCGGCCGAGGCCGCGACCTCGTCGGGGGCCAGCGCCCGCTCGTAAAGCTGGGCGCGATGAATCTTGCCCTTAAGGTAATTGTTGCCGCCGCCCTTGTGCCGCATCCCGAAAATCATCTGCGAGTTGCCAGCCGGGAATTTCCACATTCCAGTCTTGTAGGGTTTGCCATACGGCACGCCGTTGCGATAGCCAATAATCGTGCCGTCCTCCTGATATACAATGGCCACATGGACCGGCTTCTGGTGCGCTTCGTTTTCCTCCAGCGCGCCGAATGACTGCGTGCGGGCGTNGCTATTGCTGCCGGCCATCCAGAGCCGGGACTCGCGCTCGGCAAACACGATCGTGTCAAACTGCGCACCGGAAAGATTCTGCACGCCGATCACACCGCCGCCTTTTTGATTCAGGTCGCCCAGCTCCACCCAGGCCTCGAGTGTCTTGGCCAGGAGCTGCTCCTTGGTCGGCTTCGTCTCGACCCAGGACGCGTTGCCGTCCACGACTAGCGCGCCGCCGGAAACCCGGGCACTGCCCTTGGCTATGCCGTGCATCTCACCAAGGCTGTCCCGCAGGTCGGTATCGAACTCCCACCGGGCCAGCGGCTTCGGCGGATCGGCCTTCGGCGGCTTATCGCCCTGTTTGCGTCTGGCTAGGACGGCCTCGCGACCGCGGCTCTCGATCTCGGCCAACTTCTCGCTCAGTACGGCAACCTGTTTTCGAAGGGCCTCACGTTGGCGCGCCAGTTCGGGATCGGAGACGTTGCGTTCACCGTGGAATACCCCGGCAATCGCCGATGTCAACTGGTAGTATTCTTTCTGCCGAATGGGATCAAACTTGTGGTTGTGACAGCGCGCACAATTGACCGTGAGCCCGACAAACGTCTGCCCCACCGTGCCGACAATCTCCTCCAGCTCATCCTGCCGCGCGGTTTTTTTCATGAATTCGCTACCACCCACGACTGTGTTGTGCAACCCGGCGACAAGGAAACCGACTGCCTTTTGCCCGGCCGGGTCGCCAGGTTTCAGCACATCCCCGGCGACCTGCATGCGCACGAATTCATCGTACGGCATGTCGTTGTTCATCGCGTTAATGATCCAGTCGCGATATGGCCAGAGATTGTTGCGGACGTTGTTCCTTTCAAAACCGTCGCTCTCGCCAAACCGCGCGAGATCCAGCCAGTGCCTCCCCCAGCGCTCGCCGTAGTGTGGCGAACCTAGCAGGTTATCGACTACCTTGCGGTACGCGGCATCAGTCGGTTTGTCAACAAACGCGGCGACTTGTTCCGCTGTCGGCGGCAGGCCGGTCAGGTCAAAATACAAACGCCGGATTAACGCCCGCGGATCCGCCGGGCCGCTGGGCTTCAACTGGACCTTCTCGAGCTTAGCAAGAATGAATGCGTCGATCGGGTTGACCACCCAATTCTGCGACGTAACCGCCGGTTGGCTGGGCCGTTTCACCGGCTGCAGCGACCACCAATCGTACCCTCCGCGTTTGGCTGTAGTTAACTGAAACGGATCGAGCTCTGCATTGTCCCCCCACTTGGCCCCTCCCGTGATCCAGTCTCGCAGCAAATTCTTCTCCGCTTGGCGAAGCGGGTGGTCCGGCGGCATTTCATCCTCCGATACCTTTTTCCAGAGCAGGCTCTCGCCCGGCTTGCCGGCCACCACCGGGGAGCCATGTTTCCCCCCCTTCATCGCCGCCTCACGTTGGGACAAATCCAATTTGCCCTTTAGATCAAAACCGTTGTGGCACTCGAGGCAATGCCGAACCAGCAGCGGTGCCACCTTGTGGTCAAACTCCACTGCAGCAACAGAAACGGTGGCCGCTGATTCGAGCAGAACCAGAACCAGCCCCGACATAAGATTGCGGTACCCACTCAGGTGCATAACAAAAAAGGTGCACGAGAAGCTGCACGAAGATCGCCCTCCATCAAAGCGATTTTTCCGCTGGCGAACCAAACGGGAATTGAAATGAAAAAGTGGCGGAGAGAGAGGGATTCGAACCCTCGATAGGCGTTAACCTATACTCCCTTAGCAGGGGAGCGCTTTCAACCACTCAGCCATCTCTCCGAGCGGGCCCCCCAGCTTGACCAAGTGCATGGCCGGGGTCAAGGCATCATTGGCCCGCGAAGAGATCCAGTTGTGGCGCAGGCTCGATCTGGCGGAGCTTTTTGCGCTCGACACTCTGCCGCGAGACGTAGCGCGTGCCGCCGTCGGGTGAAAGCTCAGTGTCCTCGAGATTTCGCAGGATGGCCTTGGCCCGCTCGATGACCGGCTTGGGTACGCCGGCCAGACGCGCGACGTGGATGCCGTAACTCTTGTCTGCTCCTCCCTCGGCGATCTTGTGCAGGAACACGATCTGTTCGTTCCACTCGCGCACGGCGACGTTGAAGTTGCGCAGGCGGGGCAGGCGGTCGGCTAGCTCGGTCAGCTCGTGGTAGTGCGTCGCGAACAGTGTCTTGGCGCCAACTTGGTTGTGCAGATGCTCGACGATCGACCACGCTAGGCTCAAGCCGTCGAACGTGCTCGTGCCGCGTCCAACCTCATCGAGTACGACGAGGCTTCGGTCGGTGGCATTGTTGAGAATGTTCGCCGTTTCGGTCATCTCAACCATGAAGGTCGATTGGCCGCGCGACAGGTCGTCGCTCGCACCGATGCGGGTGAAGATGCGGTCGACCAAGTCCACCCGCGCGCACTTGGCCGGCAGAAACGAGCCTGTGTGTGCTAGCAATGCCAGCAGAGCTACCTGCCGGATGTAAGTGCTTTTGCCGGCCATGTTTGGTCCGGTGATGACGGCGATCTGTTGGCTGTCGCTATCGAGTTGGGTGTTGTTCGGCACAAACGGCTCGCCGACCATCGACTGCTCCAGTACGGGATGGCGGCCCTCGTCAATTTGCAGTATGCCCTCGTCGCGCACCTCGGGGCAAACATAGCCGCGCAGACGCGCGACCTCGGCGAAACCGGCCAGCACGTCGAGCTGCGCCAGCGCCGAGGCGATTTTCTGAATCTGCCGTAGAGACTGGAGCACCTGCTCACGCACGCGCTGGAACAGTTCGTACTCGAGCTTTTGGCTGCGCTCCTCCGAGCCGAGAATTTTGCCCTCCATCTCCTTGAGTTCCGGCGTGATGAATCGCTCCGCATTGGCGAGGGTTTGCTTGCGAGTGTAGTGCTCCGGCACTTTGTCGAGGTTTGTTTTGGTTACTTCGATGAAATAGCCAAACACAGAATTGAACCGCACCTTAAGCGAGGTGATGCCGGTTTTTTCCGACTCCTCTTTTTGGAGCTGTGCTATCCAATCCTTACCTTCCGTCGCGCCGCTACGAAGCTCGTCAAGCGCCGAGTCGAAGCCTTTGCTGATGATGCCGCCGTCCTTAAGAGCCATCGGCGGGTCATCGACGATCGCCCGGGAAATCAGGTCGGTCACCTCGGGCAACTCGTGCAATTCGCCGCCCAAATCGCTCAACAATGGTGGCAGGCTGTCCGGCTCGGCGTCGTCGAAAATCTCCTCGCTCAGCGTTGGGGCGATGGGGTCGGCGCCGCTTTGGGCATCGGCGATCAAGCCGCGCAGCAATGGCAACCGGCCAAGCGCGCTGCGCAACTGCACCAAGTCGCGGGCGTTGCCGGAGCCGATGCTCAACCGGCTAATCGTCCGCTCGAGATCGCGCACCTCTTGCAGGCTTTCGCGGAACCGGTCTAGCGTCGAACTGTTGTGGATGAATTGGCCAAGCGCCTCCTGCCGCCGACGAATCGCCTCGACGGACGATAGCGGTTGCGACAGCCAATCGCGCAAACGCCGAGCCCCCATCGGTGTCGAGGTGCGGTTCAGTGCGGCGTAAAGCGTCCCCGGCTTGGCCGTCTCGCGATGCAGCGGTTCGAGGATTTCGAGATGCTTCAGCGTCGCCGCGTCTAGCACGAGGTAGTCAGCGACCTCGTAAAAAGTCAGCCGCGTGAAGTGGGTCACGTTGCGCCGCAGATGTTGGCTGACGTAATGCAGTGCGCCACCGGCCGCACCGATTGCTGCCGTGTGGCCCTTGAGTCCGAAGCCGTCAAGCGCAGCGACCTTGAAATGATCTTTCAGCGTGAACTCCGCCGTCTCGATGGCGAACACCCAGCCTTCGTAGCCGTTGAGTACGCTGACATTCGGCCCAATCAATCCGGCCATGTGCTCTGACTCCTCTGGGTAAATCACCTCGCCCGGATTGAGCCGCTCCAGCTCCGCGATCATGGCGTTTTCATTTTCCAACTCGGCGACCTTGAAATCGCCGGTCGTCAAATCAATCGCTGCCACGCCAAATTGGCCGCCGGAAACGCTTACGGCGACGAGAAAATTGTTTCGCTCCGCCTCGAGCATTCGCTCATCGAAGTGTGCACCCGGGCTGAGGATCTGTGTGATCTCGCGCTTGACCAGTTGTCCCGGCTTGGCCGTCTCGACCTGATCGCAGACCGCGACTTTTCGCCCGGCCTTGAGTAGCTTGGAGAGGTAATTGCCGGTGGCGTGGTACGGAATGCCGCACATCGGCGTGTCACCGCGCTTGGTCAGCGCGACGTTGAGGATGCCAGCCGCCTCCTGCGCGTCCTCGAAGAACATCTCGTAAAAATCACCGAGCCGAAACAGCAGAATCGTCCCGGCTGGCAGTTGACTTTTGCACTGCCGGTACTGGGCCATCATCGGGGTTAGTTTCGTCTCTTTTGGCACGGGCAAACGGTAGTCCTCGCGCCGAACGCGGTCGAGGGGAAGATATCCACAGCCGGCTTGGCCAAGGTTAGACTGCCTGGTCGAAGGCGGTGACCACTTGGTCGACTTCTTCGGCTGTGACAGTGAGATTCGTGACCGCACGGAGCGTGTGTGGACCCGTAGCAAGGAGGCGAATACCCGCATTGTCGAGCCGCTTGGCCAAGTCGCCGGCATCGCGCTCGCCGGTGCCAATGAAGAGCATGTTCGTTTCCGCTCCGTCGGCATCGATCTCGAGCTTAGGCAGCTTGGCCAAGCCGTTGGCCAAGGCTCGGCAGTTTGCGTGATCGTCGGCCAGGCGGGTGCGGTTGTGCTGAAGCGCATGCGCCGCCGCCGCCGCGAGAATGCCAACCTGCCGCATCGCGCCGCCCTGTTGCTTCCGGTAAAATCGCGCCTTGGCGATCAACTTCGCCGTCCCGGCCAGGGCCGAACCTACCGGTGCGCCGAGTCCCTTCGAAAAACAGACACTCACCGTGTCGAAGTGGCCGGCGTACTCGGCCTCGCTGACGCCGCTCGCCACCGAGGCGTTCCACAACCGCGCACCGTCGAGGTGCAACGCCAAGCGGTGCTCGTGTGCCGCGCTTGTGACCAACTCGATCTGTGCTAGCGGCCAGACGCTGCCGCCGCCACGGTTATGGGTGTTCTCGATACAAACTAGGCTTGGCGGCGCGAAATGATCGTCCTTTGGCGGCAGCGCGGTCTCGAGTTGCTCGGTGGTGAACTGTCCGCGTTGGCCGTTGAGCAAATTCACCTGCACCCCGGCTAGTGCCGCCGGTGCGCCGGCTTCGTAGCAGTAGATGTGTGAGTTGGCATCAAGCAGGATTGCGTCGCCGGGACGCGTGTGTACGCGGATAGCCAACTGGTTGGCCATAGTCCCAGACGGCACGAACACCGCCGCCTCCTTGCCGAGCAATTCCGCCGTGTGCCGTTCCAGCTCCTGCACGGTGGGGTCGTCGCCCAGCACATCGTCTCCGACGACGGCGTTGGCCATGGCCTCCCGCATTGCGGCGTCGGGCTGGGTGATTGTGTCGCTTCGCAGGTCGATTTTGCCGTTGAGCATGGGCGCGCGAGCATCCTCGCCTAGCCGGGCGGAGGCAACGTTTTTGGCACGATCGAAGCTGCGCAAAAGAGGTTGCGCCCGGCGGCGGCGATGCTAGGTTTTGCCGCCCGGGGCTGAAGTCATGGGTGACGGGAAAAAGAAATCAAACGACGCCTTCCTCGGGAAATTGTCTTTGTATCAGCGGTATCTCGCCGAGCGGGATGAGGTTCTGCGGCATAAATGGCTTGAATCCGAGAGGGCTGGCCGCGATATTGGGTTTGAGCGGGCGTTGATGGACTGGGTTCTCAACCACCGCGCCAAGTGGCGAAAGAGCCGCCAGGCAGCCGGGGAGTGATCCGGCGTAACGTTTCCTTTAAAGCGATCCAGCGAGGTCGCCAAGGGACATGCGAAAAACTGACGAGACAACATTGTACGAAGCGGACCGGTGCGCACGGAGCAGGTTCGTTTTTTTGTGTCCACAATTCATGCCATGACTGACGGAAAACTGCTCCTCGATGCCAATGCGATACAGCGCAGCCTCACTCGCATCGCGCACGAGATCGCCGAGTCCAACGCCGACAGCTGCAGTGTCGGGCTGATTGGTATCCAGCGCGGCGGCATCCACCTGGCCAGTCGCCTGGCCAAACTGCTCACTGGTATTTGGAGCCACGACGCACCGTTCGGTGTGCTCGACGTCAGCATGCACCGTGACGACATCGCCCAGCGCGGCATCGTCAGCGTGCAACCGACGGAGGTGCCGTTCGATGTCGAAGGCAAAACCGTCGTGCTCGTCGACGATGTGCTGTTCAACGGCCGNACCGTCCGCGCCGCGCTCGACGCTGTGCATCATCTGGGCCGTCCGCGNCGNATCCAGTTCGCGGTGCTGGTCGATCGCGGCCACCGCGAGCTACCGGTCAAGCCAGACTTCGTCGGCAAAAACGTCCCCACCGCCCTCGACGAGCGCATTCAGGTTTCGCTCAGCGAGACCGGCAGCGGCGACTCGGTCACACTGCAAGCCTTGAGCTACAACGAATGATCTGGACCCGCAAACACCTGCTCGACATCGAGTCGCTGGACGCCGACGAGATCGGCGTGATCCTCGACACAGCCCGCGCCTTCAAGGCGGTCGGCGAGCGCACGATCAAGAAAGTGCCGGCACTGCGCGGGCGCACGGTGGTGAACTTGTTCGTCGAGCCGTCCACCCGCACGCGCATCAGCTTCGAACTGGCTGCGATGCGGCTAAACGCCGATGTCATCAACTTTACAGCCGAGGCGTCATCGCTCAGAAAAGGCGAGACCCTCCGGGACACCGGAAAGACGCTCGAGGCGCTCAGCGCCGACATTATTGTCGTTCGCCACAGCGCGGAGGGGGTGCCGCAACTGCTGTCTCGGGTGATCGATTGCAGCGTTATCAACGCCGGTGACGGCGCGCACGAGCATCCTACGCAGGCGCTGCTCGACACCTTCACTATATTAGAGAAAAAGGGCGCCGTTAGCGGCCTCAACGTTACCATTCTTGGCGACATCCTGTACAGCCGCGTCGCCCGCTCGAACATCTGGGCGCTGACCAAGCTCGGGGCAAACGTCACGCTCTGTGGCCCGCCGACACTCGTCCCGCGTATCTTCGAGCAAATGGGCTGCCGCGTGACGCACAAAGTTGACGAAGCCCTTGCCGATGCCGATATTGTCAACCTCTTGCGCATCCAGCACGAGCGCCAGCGGCTCTCCGCCTTCCCGAGCATCGGCGAGTATCGGTCGCTCTTTGGCTTAACGAGCGAGCGGTTCGCCCGGCTTAAGCCGGACGCCATCGTCATGCACCCCGGCCCGGTCAATCGAGGTGTTGAGATCGACAGCGAGATTGCTGATCACCCGCGCTCAACCATCCTCGACCAGGTGACCAACGGCCTTGCCGTGCGCATGGCGGTGATGTTCCTCGTTAGCGGCGGCAAGACGCTTCCCGAGCCAGGCGAGTAGTAGCGCCCGGCCAAGCCACTCGCCATGAGCCAACCGTCCATCGCGCTGATTTTCAACCCTGCCGCCCGCGGGGAAAAGGCGCGGCGATTTCGTGAGTTGCTTGGCCAACTGGGGATGGAGTGCACGCTGTTAGAGACGACCGGTCCCGGCAGCGCAAGCACCCTGGCCGCGCAGGCGATTCGTGACGGCTACAGGACCATCGTCGCCTCCGGCGGCGACGGCACGGTCAACGAGGTTGTCAACGGCTTGGCCAAGGTGCGCGACGGACTTGGCCAAGTGAAGCTTGGCATCCTGCCGTTGGGGACTATGAACGTATTTGCCCGTGAGCTTGGTATCCCGCTCCCGGCTAGGCGCGCCTGGGAGACGGTTCGGCTTGGCCAGGCGCGGGCCGTCGATCTACCCTTGGCCAAGCTGCAAACAGCGGATGGCCAAGCCGAGCGTTATTTTGTCCAAATGGCCGGTGCCGGGCTGGACGGCGACGCGGTTGGCGGTGTCAGCATTAAGCTGAAGAAAAAAATCGGGCCGCTGGCCTACTTGTTTTCCACCCTTGCCGCGCTTAAGGCCAAGCCACCGAGACTGACCGCCACGTGGGACGGCGGCTCGGTCCGGGGAGAGTGGATGTGTGTTGGCAACGGCCGTTTTTTTGGCGGGCCGGTCGTGCTGTTCCCGAACGCGAAGCTCAACGATGGCCGGCTCGATCTGTGCGTGTTTCCAAAGATCAATCCTGGCTTGGTGTCGCGCGGTGTCGCGTCGATGGCGCTTGGCCAAATCGGCGAGTGGCCCGGCGCGGAGCATTACCGTATGAGCGAACTTACCATTGATGGCCCAGCCGGAACGCGAGTTCAGGCCGATGGCGAGTTCATCGGCACGTTGCCGCTGAGGATCACGCTGCGGCCGCGCGCACTGAAGGTACTCGTGCCGGCCGGCAAATGAATTCTTGCTGCTTGGCCGAACTTCACCAACGCTGACGACGCATGGGTTTGACGGGAAAAGTTTACCTCGTGGGCGCCGGGCCGGGAGATGCTGGGTTGCTCACGATGCGCGGTGCCGAGCTGCTGCGCCGNGCGGACGTTGTGGTTTATGACGCTCTGGTCAACCGCGAATTGCTGGCTCTCGCGCCGGAGGCGGCCGAGGTCATCTTCGGTGGTAAACTTCCCCGTGATCGGGCTATCCCGCAGGACGAGTTAAACCGGTTGCTCGCCGAGAAGGCAGGGGCCGGCAAGACGGTGGTTCGGCTCAAGGG
The DNA here is from genome assembly GCA_022451065.1 of Pedosphaera sp. GTDB lineage: Bacteria > Verrucomicrobiota > Verrucomicrobiia > Limisphaerales > UBA1096 > UBA1096. The sequence continues at coordinate 28,296 of JAKUOU010000003.1, forward strand.
CGGCGACCCGTACATTTTTGGCCGGGGCGGCGAGGAAGCGGCTGGGCTGCACCGTGACGGTGTGCCGTTCGAGGTGGTACCGGGCATCTCGTCCATCATTGCCGCGCCGAGTTACGCCGGCATTCCGTTGACCCACCGTGATCATTGCTCGAGCTTCACGGTCATCACAGGCCACGAGGATCCCGACAAGGAAGAGAGCGCTCTGGACTGGGAACGCATCGCCAGCGAGCCCGGAACAAAAGTGTTCCTGATGGGAGTCGAGCGCATTGGCAAAATTGCTGCCGCCCTTGAGGCCAACGGCNTNGACGCCGGGACGCCTGTGGCCATGGTTCGCTGGGGCACGATGGGNCGGCAANAAACGATCACCGGCACGATCGCCACCATTGCCGACGAGGTGGCCAAGACCGATTTCAAGGCGCCAGCAGTGACGATCATCGGCGGAGTTTCAACCCTGCGGGACTCGCTTAACTGGTTTGAGAACCGGCCTCTCTTTGGCCAGCGGGTGGTGGTCACCCGCACCCGCAGTCAGGCCAGCATGCTTTCGGGCCAGCTCAAGGATCTCGGCGCGGATGTTCTCGAGATTCCAACCATCAAAATCGTGCCGCCAGGTAGTATTGAGCCTATCGTTGAGGCTGTCACCGGCATCGGCAGCTATGACTGGATCATCTTCACCAGCCCTAACGGTGTAGAGCAATTCTTCGACTATTTTTTCAAGGCCTTTCGCGATGTCCGCGACCTTGGCAGTATCCGTTTTGCGGCCGTCGGGCCGGCCACTGCGAAAAAGCTCACGCAGTTTCATATCAATATCGACCTCATACCGGAAGTTTACACCGCCGAGGCCACGGCCAAGGCGCTGCTCGACTACCAAAACGTTGAAAACATCTCGGTGTTGCTCGCCCGCGCTGAGGAGGCGAACTCCGAACTGCCTCGGATGCTTGAGGACCAGGGTGCCATCGTGGACGATATTGCCTTCTACAAAACGGTACCCGTAACCGAGGATCGTAACGGTGCCGCGGAAGATTTTGAGGAAAATGGCGCGGACTGGATCACGTTCGCAAGCGGTTCAGCGGTGAAAAACTTCGACGCCCGTTTCAATCTGGCCAAGCGCTGCGAGGACAGCCCAAGTCTAAAGCTTGCATCGATAGGTCCTGAGACCACCAAAACACTTAACCAGCTCGGCCTAAAGCCTGACGTCGAGGCCGGCGAAAGCACCATCGACGGGCTGGCCGAGGCGCTGCTCGGCGAGTGAGCTGCTCGGTTGGCTAGTCCTTAGCCAATCCGGAATGAGATTTTCTTGACCATCTCCCGGCCCATCGCATGCTGCATACGCTGCAGGATTTCGTGCCGCCGGTAACGCACGATCTCGTCTAGCCACACGCTCGAGTCGACCGAGACGAACAGGGTGCCGCGGCGGATGCCAGTCGGCTGCGCGTGGCCGGTAATGGTGGGGTCAATCGTCTGGTTCCACACTCTCACCACCTCTGTCTCGGCGCGACGGCGGTCGAGTTGGAGCGCGCCGAGAACTTTCTTAACCACGGCACCGGCGCTGAGCGACTTGTTGCCGTGCGTCTTCTCCAGCGCTCGCACATCAACGCCTCGCCATTCGCGCAATGCCTGGTCGCGCGGGCCGAGGCGGCGCGGCCGGCGACTTTTGAATCGGCGTTTAAATGGGGAAAAGGACATGCAGCGAGGCCGTGCCAATCAAACGGCTCGCGGTGGCTGGAGTCAACTAGGGAAAATATTGCGCTGATTCGGCTTGCATGACAGAAGGAGCATGAGAAGGATTCGCGCGCTATGACACGCCAATTAATTATGTCAGTGATGGTGCTCAGTGGCCTACTCACTTCCGCGGTGGCCGCCGACAAGCTCGAGAAACGCAAGTCGCCCAAGGGCGCCAAGACGTACATTATTTCCCCCAAGGACGGCAAAACTGTCGGGAAAAAGTTTACCGTGCGGTTTGGCCTTAAGGGAATGGGCATCGCTCCGGCCGCCATCGACAAGGAAAACACCGGTCACCATCACCTGTTGATCGATGTGGACAAGCTGCCAAATCTTGATTTGCCCCTGGTCGCCACGGATAACATTAGGCATTTCGGTGGTGGCCAAACTGAGGTGCAGTTGGAGTTGCCGCCCGGCAAGCATACGCTGCAGCTCGTGCTTGGCGACTGGATTCACCTGGCACACGACCCGCCAGTTCTCTCCAAGAAGATCACTATCACGGTGGGGAAATAAAAAGCGACGGGATAATCTTTCGTAACACCCCGGCAAGGCGCTGGGGCTTTTTATACCCTGGTTGGGTGCTTGGCTTGACCCCGGCCCCTGTCCACCGCACAAATGGCGAATGACCTTCCGTTTCATTTTAACGATTGTAATCGGCTTATGGCTTAGCCAGGCGACGGCAGCCAACCATTTGCTCCGGGTCGATGCCGGGCAGCACGAGCGCAGCATCACACCGGTTACGTTTTTGCTGCCGAAGACTGGCTCGACGCATTGGCAGCTCACCGGTCCCGGTGGCAAAGCGGTGGCCATCCAGGCGGATGGGCACGGCTCGGCCTCGTTTATCGTCGACAAACTCGCCGCCTTCGAGACTGCCGATTACAAGCTCGCCCCCGCCGCCAAGGCAACCCATGGCAATGCCGTCAACCTCGTCGAGGAAAGCGGCAAGTTGCGGATCACTGTCGGCGACAAAACCGTGCTGCATTATCAGGCGAAGAAAAGTGAGCTGCCGCGCGACGATCTCGAACCGATCTATCGCCGGGGTGGTTACATACACCCGGTCGTGACACCTGGTGGCACGGTCATCACCGACGACTATCCGCACAACCACAAGCATCACCACGGCATTTGGTTTCCGTGGACTAACACAATATTTGAAGGCCGCAAGCCGGACTTTTGGAACATGGGTAATGGCACCGGCACCGTGGAGTTCACCGGCCTGAACGGCCAATGGAGCGGCCCGGTGTATGCCGGTTTTTCGAGTTCCCACCAGTTTGTCGATCTCATCGCAAAGCCCTCCAAAGTGGCTCTTACGGAGACGTGGCGCGTGCAGGTGTATGCCACCGGGCAGGCGTATCACCTCTTTGAACTGGAGTCGGTTCAGCGTTGCGCCGGCGGAAGTAAAATTCAGTTCCCGGAATATCGCTACGGCGGATTGGGCTTTCGTGGTCACGGCCAATGGGATGGGGTTGGAAACTGTTTTTACCTGACGGCCAACGGCGAGAGCGACCGCATCAAGGGTCACGCGACCCGTGCTCGATGGTGCCACATCGGTGGACGGGTCGACGGCAAGTGGGGTGGCATCGGCGTGCTGTGCCATCCAAGTAATTTCCGGTTCCCTCAGCCGATGCGGATCCACCCGAGCGAGCCGTTTTTCAACTTCGCCCCGTCTCAGGCCGGCGACTGGGAAATCAAGCCGGGGCAGGATTACATGTCTCGCTATCGCTTCGTCGTGACCGATGGCAGGCCGGATGCTGAACTGCTTGAGCGACTCTGGCGCGACTTTGCCTTCCCGCCACGCGTCGAAGTTTACGCCGCTGAGTAACCACCTGCTTGGCCAGGTGGCCTCGCTGGTTCACTTCAAAAATGTTACCGCGCCGGTTGTGGTCGCGATGAGCAGCAGGATCAGAACCGCACGTGGCTTGGCTTGACCGGCGCGGACGAGGCGGTGGGAGAAGTGGTTGTTGTCGCCGATCCACACCGCTTGGCCAAGCCGGCGGCGGATAAAGATCACCGAGACCAGATCTGCCAGCGGCACGGCGAGCACAAGCAACGGCGCAAGCACAAGCCACTTGTGAGGGCTGGCGGCGGAGTAAAAGTCGGGGAGGATCGCTAGCACGGCGAGCAGGAAGCCGACAACATGGCTGCCGCCGTCGCCGAGGAACACGCTGCCGCGCGGGAAGTTGTACGGCAGAAAGCCGGCCAGCGCTCCGGTGAATAAAAACGCCAGCGACGCCACGAGATACTGTCCTTCCAACCCGGAGTGCCATGCGAAAAACCAGCCGGCGATCAGCCCCAGTCCGGCGCACAAGCCGTTCATGTTATCTTGAAAATTGACGGCGTTGGTGACGGTCAAAATCCAAAGCACAGTGACGGCGTAACTGAAGGCAGGGCTCTCAACGAACATTGTCACGCGTATGCCGCTGGCGGCGACTGTGACTGCGATCAGCACTTGAGCGGCGAACTTCCACTTGGCAGCCAGGTCGCGGCGATCGTCGATGACGCCAAGAGCCAGCATGGCCACCGCGCCGCCAAGGATGGCGGTGATTTGCCATCCGCGCTTGGCCAAGCCATAGGCAATGATGCGGTCGAACGATTCTGGCAACGGGCCGAGCCAGGCCCACGCCGTGGCGCCGAGGATCGGCGCGACCAGGCCGGTGATCACCGCCAGGCCGCCGGCTAATGGCACCGGATGGTCGTGAATTTTCCGGTAGCCGGGAGCGTCCACCAGTCCGACATGTTTACACCAACGTCTCCAGAGCGGCAGCGAGGCAGCGGAAATCACCGCTCCTCCGACGAGTGCAAACAGGTAGAGTCCGACCGGAAACATGAACTGCCCGGTTGGTTACGGAAAAGCGGCTTGGCCGTCGAGTCTCGATGGACTTTTTTGAGGATCTACTCGACAGTCTAGAGGGGATATGCACCATCTGCGCCACGCATGCAGAGGATAAAGCGAGGCCAGTTGTTGTGTGTCATCGGCTTGGCGGCGGTGGGATTGTTGTTGCCCGCCCAAGCCGCGGATGACGCGAAGTTGATCGCCCAGGGAAAGGCGCTCTTTCAGGCAAAAATCTGTTTCACCTGCCATCAGGTGGACGAAAACGTGCCGGCCCCGGCTGGGATTGCTATGAAGGCGCCGAAGTTCATGGGCGGTTTTTGGGGCAAAAAGCGTACCGTGACCCTCGGCTACGGTGGTCCGGAAGCCACAGTCACGTTCGACGAGGCGTATTTCGCCGAGTCGATCCTCAAGCCGATGGACAAGGTGTCCAAGGAGGCCGCCGCGCCAATGCCACCGCCGCCCGCCGTGAACGACGAGGAGATGAAGGCGCTCATCGCCTATGTGCGTTCGCTCAGCGAGGGCGGCAGCACGGAGGATCCCGCCGGTCTCATCGCCAAGGGTAAAATCAACAACTTCACTTTCGCTGCATACAAAGGCAGCTGGGATAAGTTGCCGGACTTCTCAAAGCTGAAGCCTTTCAAGAAAGGCAACGCCAAGAGCGGCACGGCGGATCCCGGTCTGGCCGGCGTAGGCGAGAACTTTGGTGTCGTATTCGAGGGCGACATTGAGATAGCCAAGAAGGGCGACTATACGTTCAACTTGGGCTCCGACGATGGCTCGCGCCTCTACATAAACGGCAAGTTGGTGGTGGACAACGACGGCGTTCATAGCATGCGAGCTAAGAAAGGTAAGATAGGCCTTGAACCGGGAGCAGCCAAACTGAAGTTGGAATACTTTGAGAAGGGTGGTGAGGAGAGACTAGCACTTGACATGTCCGGCCCGGGTATCAAACGCCTTCAGTTGGCCAAGCAGACCATCAAGCCGCAGCGCAAGGGGCCGGCCTTCCCGACCGGCAATCCGATTGAGATTACCAAGGAGGTGCGCATTTATCGCAACTTTATCGAGGGTGCGAGCCCGCGCGGCATTGGCGTCGGCTATCCTGAAAAAGTGAATCTCTGCTTTGATGCCAACACTATGCAGATCGCGATGCTGTGGCACGGCGCATTCATGGATGCGGCCCGTCACTGGAACGGCCGCGGCCAGGGGTTTCAACGACCATCTGGCCACTATCTGATCCGCCTCACGCGCGACCAACCGTTCGCCCAACTCGACAGCTCGGACGCCGTCTGGCCAAAGGCCGAGGGTCGCGACACCCGCGCCAAGGGCCTCAAGTTCCGAGGCTACTCCCTCGTTGGAGAACAACGCCGTCCGATTTTCGGATACAAGATAGGTGACAGCCTGCAGGTGGCCGACTACGCCGAGCCAAACGCCGGCGCGCTACCATCCATCACTCGCCGACTTCGCATACGCGGAAACGGCGAGGTGTGGTATCTTGCTGCTGCAGGTGATTCGATAACCGAGCAAAACGGCGGCTATAACATTGGCGGCACGATGCTACGTGTCAGCTTCCCAGAACTCGAGGCGAAGCCGGTGGTTCGCGAGAACAGTGGACGCAAGGAACTGCTCATCAAGTTCAACGTCGATGGCCAAGCGACCCTCAAGCAGCAGTACGAGTGGAATCTGTAACCCCGGAAACAAAGGAGACTTTAAGATGATGAATCAACTAACACGCTTTGCACTGCTGGCTGGGTTCGCGATTGGCCAAGCAGCCAGCTCCCGCGCTGCCGACCCGGTCGAGTCTGACTACTACCAGATCGACGCCATACCGATGCCGGACGGTGTCGTGGTCGAAACCAGTGGGATCGAGATGCTCCCTAGCGGCAAGCTGGCCATTTGCGGCCGCCGAGGCAACGTCTATGTCCTGTCCGATCCGTTCGGTCCGCCGGACAGGATCCAGTGGACCCTCTATGCGGAGGGATTACACGAGCCGCTAAATCTTGCCTTCACCGATGGCTGGCTCTACTGCACCCAGCGAGGCGAGCTGACCCGGATGAAGGATCTCGATGGGGACGACCGTGCTGATGTCTTTGAGACGGTCAACGACGGATGGGGCATCACAGGCGACTACCACGAGTACGCCTTCGGCACTCGGCCCGACCCGAATGGCGACATGTGGATCGTCCTCTGCCTTACGGGCTCTTTCTCTAGCCAGATTGATTATCGCGGCTGGTGCGTGCGTGTTAGCAAGGAGGGCGAACTGATCCCGACGTCCAGTGGCATCCGCTCCCCGGGCGGCATCGGACTGAACCATTTGGGCGAAGCCTTCTTCGCCGACAACCAGGGTCCGTGGAACGGCTCTAGCTCGCTCAAGCCGCTCTCGCACCGCTCGTTCCAGGGCCACCCCGGGGGTTTTCGCTGGTACGACACCGCAGCAGCGAAGGCGTCGATGGGCAAGCGTCCCACCGAGCCCAAGACCAATAGTCGCTGGGTCGCGGAGCGACCCAAGATCCCAGAACTGGTGCCCTCGGCGATCGTGTTCCCGCACGGCATCTTGGGCAACTCGACCAGCGGTTTCGCCTACGACAGCAATGGCAAGTTTGGCCCGTACAAAAATCAACTGCTCGTGTGTGACCAGACCTTCTCCGTGGTCAACCGCGCCTTTCTCGAAAAGGTGAACGGCGTCTACCAGGGCGCGGCGTTCTCATTTTTGAAGGGCTTCGGCTCCGGCAACATCAGTGCCTACATGCATCCCAACGGCACTCTGTTTGTCGGCGGTACCGACCGCGGCTGGGGCGCCCGGGGCGGCAAGCGGTTCGCGCTCGACCGCGTCACGTGGAAGGGCGGCGTGCCATTCGAGATCCACGAGATGCGCGCCAAGCCGGACGGCTTCGAGCTGACCTTCACGCACGAGGTGGAAGCCGTGAGCGCCGCCAACCTGGGCTCCTACAGCATGAGCGCCTACACCTATATTTACCGCTCTGACTACGGCAGCCCGGTCGTCGACAAAATGGCCCCGAAGATCACCGGCGTCGAGGTCACCAGCCCGAAAACCGTGCGCCTCACCGTGGACAGTCTCATTCACGGGCACGTCCACGAGTTGCATGCCAAGGGAGTGCGCTCCGCCAAGGGTCTACCGATCTTGCACCCGGTCGGCTACTACACATTGAACGAAATCCCACCTGGTGAACTCAACTAGTCTTTGGCCAAGAGGACTGAAGACATTNTGCGTCAGTCGTGGGATGGGGAGGCCTCTATTTTAATGACNGATCCAACCAGGCGCGAAGTTGGACGCGAATTGGACTGTCGCGAAGAAGCCATGCATCATTGTGATTGCGGAATCCGGTTTCAGCGAACGTGAGATTTGCGTTGATACCGGTTGATTCGATCCACTGTTTTGTCGCTGCCAGGTTAAGATTGGAGTTGGTGTTTTCATGGCAGATGAATTGCGGGCGCTTGGCCAAGCGCTTGAGCCGGGTGAGGGCGGAATCGCGGTCAGAGGTCAGGTAAGGCCAAGTGGCAATGCCATCATAGTGGCTGTACGGAATGAAGGCTCGCCAGAGTTTGGCGGTTTCGTCGTCGTGCAATCCAAGGTAGTTGCAGGCGATGGCACCGCGTGAGAATCCGCAGAGGATCACGCGGTTGGTGTCGCCTCCGTATTTTTCGCAAATCCACGGGACGGCTTTGTTGCAGTAATCCAACGTCGGCTGCGCGGTGCGATTTTTGGAGTCACCCCACCAAGTGAGGGCAATGTTGTCTCCAGTAGCGTTGAGGTACGGCAGGCAAACCCAAATGAAGCCGCGTCCGCCGGAGATTCCGTAACCCATATTGCTGCCCTCGGGTCGGCCAGTGCTAATGTCACCGTAGGCTCCGCGGTATTTGTTTCCGGCATATTCGATGAGTACCGGGTAGCGTTTGCCTTTTACCCAATCAGTCGGTAGATAGGTGACATGGTAAACACCAGTCTGCTCGTAGTCGGGTATAGTTTGTTTCACTCGCTTGCCGATATCCGGTTGGCCGGTTTCCAACTTGGGGATCGTGAGGTCCGGCTCGACTGAGCGGATATCCATTGCCTCTGCGTAAGCCAAGGGTAAGGCAGCAGCTAAGCCAAGTAGGTTGAGACTGGTTTTTGTGGGAAATAACGTCACGACGTAAGCAGCGCTTGGTCAAGCTTGCCGTTTGTTGTAGACGGATAAAAGTCGATATTTGTTGCAAAATATCCGGTTGCAATCGGGGTGAGGTGTGATAGTTTCCTCCGCCCGCTTCTCGGCGGAGGGACGCCAAACCGCTTGTTTCCTAAGAAAAATGTCACAACATCCTAGCTTGAAAGTCGGTGGTGCTGCTGAAGCCAAGCGCACTGTGCTAACCCGTTACGAGCGGGTGGAACTACTCCGCAAACGCGGTGAACTCAAGGAGGGCGACCGCATCACAGGCCTGAAAAAGACCAAGCCGGAGGAATAATCGCCCCCGGTTCCAAGGCTTGCCCGGCCTTGTCTCAACCTCACATTTTTTCTCGGCGTTGACGATACGCCTCCAAAAATTCCTCTCCGAGGCTGGAGTGGCTTCGCGCCGAGAAGGCGAGAGGCTGATTCTCGCTGGCCGCGTCACTGTCGATGGCCAGATCGTCCGGCTACTTGGCACAAAGGTTGATCCCGCCAGGAACGAAGTGGCTCTGGCCGGCCGGCCGCTNAAGCCNTTGGCCAAGCGCTTCGTCGCGCTCAACAAGCCTCCTAAGTTTCTTTGCACCCGNCGCGATACGCACGATCGCCGTACGGTGTTCGACCTGTTGCCGGCGGACTGGGGNCACCTTTTCACCATTGGCCGGCTGGACGCCGACAGCGAGGGTCTAATTCTACTGACCAACGACGGCGAGTTTTGCCAGCGGGTGTCGCACCCGAGTCACGGCCTGCTCAAGACCTATCGCGTGATTCTGGCCAAGCGGCTTGAGCCGGAGATGCTGAAAGAGCTTACGCTTGGCCTACGTGACAAGGGGGATTTACTGAAAGCCAAGAACGTTCGGCTGCTCTCAGCCAACAACACCCGCAGCGAGGCGGAACTGGTGTTGGCCGAGGGCAGGAACCGTGAGGTGCGTCGAATGTTTAAAGCGCTTGGCTTCCGTGTGTTGCGCCTGCAACGGGTGGCGGTCGGGCCAGTGAGACTGGGCGAACTGCCACCTGGCAAATGGCGTACGCTCAGCCGTGCCGAGATCGAGTCGTGCCTCAAACCGCCTGTAAAATCGCCGCGAACTGCTCGGCGGAATTGACACTCGTGAAGGGACGTTTCACACTCGGCGTCCAATGAAATCACTTGGCCGTTTCTTCATTCTGGCGCTGGCTTGGCTCGTTGCCGTTTCAGGTTTGAGCGCAGAAGATGTTGTCAGCGAAGTCACTCCTCCAAAGCCGGGTACTGTGTCGGCGGATCGCGTCAACGTACGTGCTCGGGCTAGCCTGATCGGTGAGCGCGTGACCCAGCTGCGAAAAGGCGACAAGGTGAGCGTGCTGGCCAAGGTGACTGTTGCCCCGCCGCGTAAGAATGAGCCGGTCGACTGGCTCAGGATCGTCATGCCGGCCGCCGGTCAGACCTGGGTGTACCTCGGCTTCGTCGAGGAAGGCAAAGTGACCGTCAACAAGCTCAATGTCCGAGCCGGGGACGGCGAGCGCTTCAGCATCGTGGGTCGCCTGGCTAAGGGCGATGTTGTGAAGGAAAAACGCACCGCAGGCGACTGGATTGAGATTGAACACCCCCCGGGTGCATATGCCTACATCGCGGCCAAGTTCATCGATGTGGGCGAAGCCGACGAGGAGGCCGAGCCAGAGGAAACGCCCGAGGCCAAGTTGACCGACGTGAGTGAAACGGAGGAGCCAACAGAGATCGCCGAGGCTAAGCCGACGGAATCCACCCCCGAGGCCAACCCGGTCGCCGAGGAAGTGAGTGAAACAAAGGAGCTGGAGGCAACCAAGCCCGAGACAGCGGACGTCACCGGGGCCAAGGGTGAAACTGAAAAGACAACCGAGCCTGTGGACTTGCCGGAGCCGCCGGAGCCGCCGGAGCCGGAAGTCGTTGTAGTCGCCGATGCCGGTGGCACCGAGGCCAGCGACACGCAAAAACTGCCGATGGGCAACCCGGAGGATGCTGAGGCAG
>JAKUOU010000030.1 GCA_022451065.1 Pedosphaera sp.
GGTTGGGGTCGCGCCGTTGCCTCCAGGGCCTGAAGCCGCCATGCCGGAGCGGTTCGACACGAGGCCGAGCACACTGGGCGACGACTACCCGCAGATTCGCACTCTCACCATGAATTTTACCGGCTTGGCCCGACGGTTGGCTGCGGCCAACCCCGAGCCGGACGAGACCGTTCGGCGGCATCGTTTGTTGAGCATCCAAAAAATGGGTGCTCCGGGCGGCGCAGCCAAGCCGCGGTCAAGCGGTCTGAGACTGCTGGGTGGGGCAAGCGTTCGGGATGACTTTCTGGCGGTGATCGACAACCACACGGCCATCCCGGCGGACACGCACGGTGCGGTTGGCCCGGAGCACCTAGTGGTGGCGCTCAACACCGAGATCGCCATCCAGACCCGCGAGGGCGAGCTTCTGAGCAAGGTGGGCCTCGGCGACTTTTGGGCTGGCTTCAGCCACGGTTTTGTCTTCGATCCGAAGGTGGTTTACGACCACTTGGTCAAGCGCTGGGTGGTCTTTACCATCGCAGACGTGAACACCACCAAGTCGGCAGTATTGATCGCCCTGTCGCAGACGAGCGACCCGACCGGTGACTGGGATATGGCGTCGATACGCGTTCATCCGGAAGCGGCTCCGGATAACTATCTATATGCTGATTATCCCAGCGTTGGCTACAACAAGAAATGGCTGGCTGCCTCTGTGAACCTGTACAAGGGCACCAACGAGGTTTCGGGTACGAAGGAATTTGTTGGCTCGCGCATTTTTGCCTTCCACAAACCGGACTACATTCGCAAGAGCAAGGTTTACTATACACAGTTTGACGACCCCGGCTATTTCACTGTTGTTCCAGCGACGACCTTTGACGCCGATGACACCAATCTACTATTCGTCACCGAGCAGAGCACATACGCACTACGGATCAGCGCCCTGTCAGGGAAAGTGGGACAGGAGCACTACACGCCCCATTATGCTCGTACATCAGTGAAGGGTATTGAGGCCTGGGAGTTTTCCATCGGCAAGACGAACATTTCCCCGCAGAAGGCGGCATCCAAGAAAATATTCGCGAACGACTCGCGCATGCACGCCCTGGCCAAGCGCAACGGCAAGCTTTGGGCCGCCCACCATGTCTTTCTGCCGGAAGGCATGGAGAACGTTGACCGCACCGCAATTCAGTGGTGGAACCTCGAGACGAACGCGACGATCATCCAGCACGGCTACATTCAGGACACCAACGCCGTCAAACAGTACACCTTTCCCAGCTTGGCGGTGAACAAGAATGACGACGTGCTGATCGGCTACTCCGGATTCTCCAAGGACACCTTTGCCAGTGCGTACTTTTCCTACCGCAAGGCGGACGATCCGCTTGACCAAATGAGCGAGCCGGCCCTGTTGAAGGTCGGCGTCGCCCCGTACGAGAAGCTGCGCGCCGACGGCCGAAACAGCTGGGGCGACTACAGTGCCGCGCAGGTAGATCCCAACAACGACACCGACATGTGGACTATCCAGATGTACGCCGAGACACGTAACACCGAGCAGGAGAATATTGCGGACGAGAAGCGGGACCGCTGGGGAACATGGTGGGGCTTCATGGCGTTCCAGCCGAATGATCCACCGGTGGTCACGGTGCAACCGACCAGCCAGACCATCCTGCAGTTCGGCTCCACCGTTTCGCTGGCGGTGAAGGTCAAGGGCACCGGGCCTTTCATCTATCAATGGCGGTTAGAAAAAAAGGACATCCCCGGTGCTACGGCAGCAACGTACACGATCGATAACTATTTACCCGAACACATGGGAAGTTACGAGGTGGTGATCCGCAATGCGGTGGGTTACACCCGCAGCAAAACCGCCGTCCTGGACGCGAGCCTGCCGACGATCGGCGAGCCTGAAAGCGAAAAAGTCATCGACGGCGCAAACGTCACCATGACGGTCGCACCGACGGCGGTTGAGACGGTCATCGGCATCCACACCAACGTTGTGCTGCGGGTCGAGCCGCAGGGCACCGGGCCGTTCGCATACCAGTGGAGTTTCAACGGCGAGGCGATCGACGGCGCCATCGCCGCCACGGTCGACTTGGGCAAGATGACGCCGGGCATCGAGGGCGCCTACTCGGTCCATATCCGCACCGCCATCGGCGAGGCAACCTCCAAGCCGACAGCGCTCGAGTGGCTGATCTTTGACGAGCCGGAATTTTTCAACGTCAACCTTACCGAGTCGCAGCTTGGCTTTCAGGTGAGCGGGCATCGCTGGACGACGAATGCGTTCGAGTACTCGGGTGACCTGCGGAACTGGAAGCTGCTGACCAAGGGCGACAAAGCGGACGAGATGTTCAACGCTTCCGGCAAGAGCAGTAAAGGCATCAACCGTTCCGGCGGGGTAAACAAGTTGTTTGTTCGCGCACTACTCAAGACCGAGAAATACTCGAAGAATGCGATCGGTTTCGCGCGGGTGACGTACCCCAAGGGCAAGTCGCTTATCGCCAACCCGCTCGATCGAGAGGACGGCAACACGGTGGCCAACCTGTTCGCGTCGCTGCCGGAGGGCAGCAGCCTGGCCAAGCTCGACGAGGCAAGCGGCGAACTGGTGGTGAATGTGTTTGAGGGCGGCGCCTGGGCCGACCCGGCGATGGTACTTAAGCCCGGCGAGGGAGCCGTGTTCGACAACGCCGGCGAAGGGCAGATTGCGATTGAATACTTTGGTGTGGCATTGCAGGGCGACCTGGACTCGGCTATCCCGGCGCGCGCGGTGTTTCGCAGCGCGATCACGCCGCTAGAGGGCGGTATCAGTACCGTGCTTGGCTTACCCACGGCAGAGGGTCTGCAGGTGCAGTTGCTCGACAACGATTCGAGCTCATACGTTACCCACACCTACACAGCCGATGCGTGGCAGCCAAGCGAGCCGGTTATTGCGCTTGGCCAAGCGTTCCGCGTTATCTCCGATACGGCGCTCGAGTGGCAGCAGTCGGTCGCATACAACGAGATTGTATTGCCGGAGGTGACGGCGCAGCCGGAGGATCAGGTAGTCACAAGCGGCTCGTGGCTGGGGTTGTCCGTGCGCGGCAAGGGCGATCCACTCGACTACCAGTGGTACTTCAACGGCGAAGCGATCGACGGCGCCACCCGCAACGCTCTGGCATTCGAGGCGGCCACCGAGGCAAACGCCGGCCAGTACACGGTCGAGCTCACGAACCGCTTTGGCGCGGCCACCAGCCTGCCGGCGAATGTCGCCGTGCATTACGTCATCAACCGGGGCACCACCGGCGCGGGCCGCATTGTGATTGACCCGTTGCAGGATCATTACGCACCGGGGACAGTTGTCACCTTCACCGGCGTGCCGGAGGAGGGCTACTCGTTCGCGAGTTGGCGGGGCGATGCAAGCGGCGACACCGCTCAAACGACTGTCAGCGTCGACAAGCACCTGAGGGTGACCGCTGATTTTTCACGCGACTACATCATGCCGACGCTGAGTGATGCTCACTTCCGGGCAGACGGAAATTTTCAGTTCACCGTTGTGGCTGAGCCGGGTGTGGAAAACAACATCCAGTACAGTTTTGATCTGGAGAACTGGGTCGACTATCGCACCGACACCAACCTCGGCGAACTGTACGTGCCGGTGATCCCGCCGGTTGGCGAAAAAGGCATGTACTTCCGGGTGCTCGTCACGGGCAAGGGCTATTCGGACAACATTGTCGGCTATCAACTGCTCGATGTGCCCACCGGGAGATCATTACTATCCAACCCCTTGACAAGGAGCGACAACACCCTAGCCACGCTTCTCCCCGGTGGCCCGACAAAGCTGACGATCTCGACTTGGGACAGTGACTCCAGCTCGTGGAAGGCGAGCACGTTCGGCGACGCATGGAGCGACGCTGGCCTTGTCATTGCGCCAGGACAGGCGGCGATGTTCGACAACAAAACCGGTGCTACGCTGACGTTGCAGTTCACTGGCGAAGTCGTGCAGGGTGGCCTGTCAACGCCGGTGCCAAGCGGCAACTCGTACCTCGCCGCCACGCTGCCAATAGTCGGTGGCTTGGCCACCAACTTTGGTTTTCCGACGGCGAGCGGACTGCAGGTCAGCCTGCTCGACAACGCCACCGACGACTGGACGACACACACGTTTTCCGACGGTGCATGGAGCCCAAGTGAACCCACTCTGGCCGCTGCGCAGGGTTTTCGCGTAACGGCCAATGGGGCGCTGAGCTGGGTCCGTGACATCAACCTGAGCTCGCAGGGCACGCCGAAGATTGTCACCCAGCCGGTCGGCGCAATGCGCATCGCCGGGCAGCCGATCACCTTCAGCGTTGAGGCCACCGGCACGCCGCTCGAGTACCAGTGGCGTTTCAACGGGCTAAACATTGCCGGCGCAAACGCGGCGACATTTAAGTTGACCGGTGTGCAGCAGGCCAATGCAGGTGACTACTCGGTGTATATAACAAATCCGTTCGGCAACATCCTGAGCGACACCGCCAGTCTCGCGGTGCACTATACCCTACGCGTCGCTGGTTCGGGGCACGGCACGATCACCCACAGGCCGGAGCTGGGGACATACCCGAACAAGGCGCGGGTGGTGCTCAATGCCGCCCCGAAAAAAGGCTATGTCTTCACCGGATGGAGCGGCGCGGCCAGTGGAACGGCCAATCCATTGGCGGTGACGATGGACGCGAACAAGGAGATCACCGGCTCATTCACGCGCGACGTTGTTCCGCCGGAGTATCGCAGCGTGAAGATCAACGACCTCGGCCAGCTCGAGTGGGTGCAGGTTGCTCGGCCCGGCAAAAAGTTGACCTCCGACTACTCACTCGATCTGTTGGACTGGAAAGAGTTCGCCAGCGACAGCAGTGCCTCTGGCGAGATGCGCGTTCCATTCAACCGGCCGCAGGGTATCAACAATTTGTTTGTCCGCACCTGGGAGGAGGACACCGGCTATGCCGCGCGCGTGCTGGGTTATGTCACGCTGACGGTACCAGCCGGCGACTCGCTTTTTGCAAATCCGTTGGCTAACGGCGCTAACCGCGTCTCTAACATTCTTCCGAGCGTCCCGAGTGGTAGTACCTTGGCCAAGCTCAACACGGCCACTGGCAAGTGGGAGACCAACACCTTCAGCGACGGGTGGAGTCAGCCCGGCATGACTCTCGCACCGGGCGAGGGTGCGATGTTCAACAACAAGGGCGGAGCCTTTGACGTGTTGGTGGCAGGCTTCACGCCTTGGCAGAGAACAACGCTGCAAATTCCAGCTGGCAAATCTGTCGCGTCGCCGGTCTTGGCCAAGGGCGGCTTGTTAAGCAGCCGGCTTGGCCTGCCACTGGTCGAAGGGCTCAAGGTTGAGCTGTTGAACACCGGCAACGGCAAGTACGACGCGTACACGGTTGCCGACGGTATTTGGTCGCCGGCCGAGCCGGCGGTGGCGCTTGGCCAAGCGTTCATTGTTACTGCTCCGGTCGAGGTGAACTGGAGCCATGATCCCACCCTTCCGCAGGTCACCTCACAGCCGGCGGACGCCGAGGTGTTGTCCGGTGGCAAGGTCGGGTTCATCGTCAAGGCGGTCGGGGAGCCGCTGGCTTACCAATGGCTGTTTGACGGCAGGCCGATCGTCGGTGCGACGGCATCAGCCATCCAGCTTCCGGAGGTGACTCTAGCCAACGCCGGCCGCTACTCTGTGCTGGTGAGTAACAGCTTCGGCAAGGCCGTCAGTGAGCCGGCGCGGCTCGATATTTATTACAAGCTCACACTCGCACTCGAGGGCCGCGGTGACATTGAGGTTGATCCAGAGAAATCGGCCTTCCTCGCCGGCAGTAAGGCGACGTTGTCCGCCACGCCGGCAACCGGCTACTCGTGGATGCACTGGAGCGGTGACGAGACGAGCAGCGAACCAACCTTTACCGTCACGATGGACGCACATAAGACGATGACCGCGAACTTCACCCGCGACTACATCCTGCCCGATCTCAGCGATGCGGGCTTCGACGATAAAGGGCGGTTCACTTTCCTTCTCTTGAGTGAGCCGGGCGCCAACTGCGAGATTCAGGGTTCCTCCAACGGGATCCTCTGGCATAAGCTGGGCAGTTACCAGAACAAGAACGGGCTCGTGCGGATTCCGATGGCCTACAATGTCGAGGGAAAAAAACAGCTTGTGCGCGTGCTGGTGACGGACGAACTGGCTCCGGGCCGTCTCGCCGGCCATTCACTCAACGGCGTGGGCTACATCAACCTCGATATCCCGCCAGGCCAGTCGCTCTACCATGTGCCGCTGGCACTGACCGGCAACAAGACCGTGGCGACACTGTTCCAGGGTGCGGCCAAGGGCTCCAAGGTTGCCATTCTTGATGAGAAAACCGGCGAATGGAGCGAGGGTGAACTGGGCGATGCGTGGAGCAACGGCGCGGCTGAGCTTGGTCAGGGAAGCATTTTCAAGTTCACCAACCCAGATACCAAGGCGTTCCGCGCGGTATTCGCCGGATCGTACCCCGGTCAGGGCGCCGAGGTGATTCTGGCCAAGGGCACCGGATATTTTGGTTATCCGTCGCCGCTCTCCGGTGCGGTCGGGCATGACCTGCGGTTTCCGGCGGCGGCCCCGGCCGGAACCAAGCTTGGCCTGTTGCAGGCCAACGGTGATGTCGCCTGGCACGCGTACGACGGCGCGAACTGGAGTCCTAGCGAGCCGAGCCTGGCCACCATGCAGGCCGTACAGGTTGACTTGGCCGATGACATCACCTGGGCCAACCACGGCATGCCGGACTATAATAGCAAGCCGAAGGTACGGGCCATCACTGGCGGCGGCACGTATCTGGCCGGTACTGAAAGCCTTGTGATCGAGCTGGATGTCGTTGGCACGCCGATGACGATCCAGTGGACACGGGACAACCAGCCGATTGAGGGTGCAACCCAGCGTTGGCTGCAGTTGGTGAACCTCTCGCCAAGTCACGCCGGGCGTTATGCCGTAACGCTGCGCAACCCATTCGGCATCGAGAACAGCAACCCGGTCGAGGTCAACGTCCACTACTCGCTTACCGCCATTGTCGAGGGGGGCGAGGGCGCGATCGAGGCAAGTCCAAGCCTGCCTTCCTATCCGCCGGATACCGAGGTCAAGCTCACAGCCAGGCCGGGCGAGGGCCTTGGTTTTGATCGGTGGGAGGGCGACGTCACCGGATCGGAGGAGTCCGTCACGCTGGTCATGGACGATCACAAGACGGTCTCGATAAAGTTCCTCAGCGACAACAAGCCGCCGACGGTAGCCATCGCCTCGCCAAAGGATGGCCGTTTTTTCAGTGCTCCGACTGATGTCGAGATCATCCTCGACGCTACCGATGCTGACGGGTCGATCACCCACGTCCTGTTCGAGAGCAAGGCGCAGGGCGAAGCAGAGTGGGTGGGCCTGGGTGAGGCCGCATCAGCTACCGAACCGTTCATCTGGGTGGGGGCGATGGAGGGGGTGTATGATTTGCGTGCCACAGTCACCGACGATCGCGGGGCCGAGGGCGAGTCGAAAACGGTGCGGATCACCCTTACCACCGGCAACCTGCCGCCTGTGATCGTCAGCACCTCGCCGGCCGCGGGAGACTTTGTGCCTGTGCCGGGCAAGTTCACCTTTGAGGTGGTGGCGTTTGATCCCGATGGCGAAATCAAGTCCATCTCTGTCAACCGTGGGAAGTTCGTCAAGGCCCACGGCCCAACCTACTGGACCGAGAATGATGAGGGCCAGACGGTGCTTACTGACATTCGCTGGGAAGCCGGTTACTTCCCCGAGTCCGCAGCCTATACATTTACCGTGGACGTGGAGGACAATCAGGACAGGGTCACGACAGAGGACTTCGTCTTTACTATTAACCATGTGCCGACGATCGAGTTGACCTCGCCTGAGGACGGTACGGAGTTTGTGTCACCGGCAACCCTTAACTTGGCTGCCACGGCCTCCGACAATGCCGCGGACGGTGCCTTGGCCAAGGTGGAGTTCTTTGCCAATGGCGAGTTGGTCAAGAAACTCACACAGGCGCCCTTCGAGTTTGCCTGGGAGGGGGTTGGTGCCGGCCAATACGAGATCATCGCGGCTGTGACCGACCGCCACGGTCAGGTGGTTGAGACACCGTCGGTGAAGGTCGCCGTATCTCAAGGGGCGGACATCACCCTGACTGCGCCGACCGGGGACATTACCTTTGTGCCGGGCGAGACGGTCAGGCTGGCCGCAAGCGTGTCGCAGGGCGGTGCGGACATTACTAAGGTCGAGTTTTTCAAGAACGACGAGTTGATTGGCGTCGATACCGAGGCACCGTTCGAATTGGACTGGACCGAGAACGAGCCGGGCCTCTACCTGATTACCGCACAGGTGACTGATGCCAAGGGCGGCTCGGCGGTGACTTCCCCGGTGGAAGCTGCGGTTTTCGATAGTGGAGAATATCCATTGCTTGGCTTGCGATTGTGGCTGGACGGCTCCGGCATCACCCAGGCAGCGAGCAGGGTGAGTGCTTGGTCCGATCGCACTCCGTTTGGCAACAGTGTGAGCCAGGCCGATGCCGATAAGCAGCCCACCCTCCACCTCGAGGGTGCGAACGGAAAACCGGCGGTTGTCTTTGATGGGACGGATGATCTGCTCTTGGGCACGGTCAACAGCTCCAAGCTGTTAAGCAGTGACGCAGCCAGCATTTTCATCGTGATGAAGCAGGACGGAGCGAGCGCAAACAACGCCGTGCTGGGATGGGAATCAGACAGTTATAAAAACCATCTGGATCTACTATTCACCTATAACAACCAGTTGCTTTTCGACTACGGCCACGCCTCTGAAGGCGGCCGCATCTCCGGCCCGCAGCCGGAGCGTTGGGATGACAACTGGAATCTGGTCGAGGTGTACCGCGCCGCCGATAGCGGCCGTGTGGCTGTTGGTGGCGAGACGATATTCGAGGGAACGTTCGCCGATGAACTTGAAGTCGATGTCGATGGCACACTCTCGGTTGGAGCTGTTGGTACGCTTCATCTCGGCGGCGCGGTTGCTGAGGTGCTCATTTACAACCGCGCGCTTGACTCAGGCGAGCGCGAAACAGTTACCCAATATCTTGGAGTGAAATACGGCTTTATTGAGGATGTGGTACCGAGCGATTCGAATGCTCCCACGCTTAGTGCGGCTCAGTTGGCGGCAGATGGCAAGTTCCGCTTCCTTGTTACCGGCGACAAGGGTGGCAGGGTTGTGCTGCAGTTCTCGGAAAATCTAGACAAGTGGACCGACCTGCAGACCTACACCAACGAGAGCGGCCAGATGTGGATCAACATCAATCGTGACGAGGGCGTGGGTCGCCTGTTCTTGCGCGTCCGTGCCGAGTGACCGGTGAATTTGTCCTGAACTACGGAACGTGCGCACCTAAGGATTGCCCTTTTTCCGGATTTGCACGTCGCATCCGTTCTGATTTCTAAGCCTATTCTGGGATCAGGTTTCACCTTCGATCTATGTGATTCATTTGTTGCGCCTCCAAAGAAGCGGCAAAGAGGCGGCCACCAGGCCGCAGGCAAACATAATGGAAAGACAAATCACCGGCGCGGTAAAGGGACCGGCGGTTAACAGAATCATCAGCCCCTCCGGATCAAAAAAGTCGCCGGAGCCCTGCAAGTCCATGATGTATGCATGCACAAAATCTCCCGCGATAAAGCCCGTTAGAAAAGGAAGTGCTACTCTATTCCCCTTGATTTTAGGTTCAGTGCTCAAATGTGTGGTTCCCATCCGGGTCGGTACTCGCGGGCCCACAGCTTGGCAGCGGCCGGGTTGTCGATAATGCGGCGTTTGGCCGGGTCGAAGTCTACTGTGCTGCTTGAGCGCCAGGCCATGTTGGCCAGGTGACAAAGCAGGGTGCTGATCTGTCCATCGCCGATCTCCGCGTTGAGTTTTTCGCCATTGCGGATAGCATTTACGAAGTTGGTGAAGTGCAAAATGTGGCTGGCCGGTTGGCTTTTGGTTTCCACTTCCTTTCCAGCGAGGTCGTGGATGGTGTACTTGTTTCCAGTGGTCATGGTAAGAGTGCCGTTGTCACCATAAAAAACCACGAACGGCAGTGTCTCATGCTTGCGCTGGAGGCAACTGCTCTGGTCCCAGAGGGCGGTGCAGTGGCCAAAGTCGAACAGCGCCGTGCCGGTGTCGGGGGATTCCTGGTCGTCGTCGAAGTGGTAGCGGCCGCCGCCGTAGGTGACGCGCTGCGGCAGGTCGACACCGAGCCCCCAGCGCGCAAGGTCGAGCGCGTGCACGCCGTTGTTGGCCATCTCGCCGCCGCCGTAGTGCCAGTGCCAATGCCAGTTGTACGGGATAAGATTGTCCTTGTACGGGCGCTCCGGTGCGGGGCCCTGCCACAGGTTATAGTTGAGATGCTTTGGCACCGCCGCCGGTTTGCCTTTGCCGATGGAGCCCCTGCCACTCGCGTAGAAACTGCGCGAAGCGAGCACCTGCCCTATGACGCCTTCACGCATCCGTTGCACCGCCTCGATAATAAGGGGATAGCTGCGCCGCTGATTGCCCATTTGCACGAGGCGTTTGTGCTTGCGCGCGGCGGCCACCATCAGTCCGGCTTCTGCGGCGTTGTGGCTTCCGGGTTTCTCGACGTAAACATGCTTGCCAGCCTGGCAGCCGAGGATGGTTGCCGGCGCGTGCCAGAAGTTTGGCGCGGCGATGGAGATGGCGTCAAGGTGTGGATCCTCGAGCATGCGCCGCAGGTCGGTGATCCCTCGGCACGGGGCGGTCTGGCTCTTGGTAACGACCGACAGGCCGTTGGCGGTGCGGTTGTCATCAACGTCGCAAACGTAGGCCACCTCGACGTCTGAAATCTTGAGATAGTTGTTGACGTGAGCCATGCCGCGACCAAGGCCCATCACGCCGACTCGCAGCTTGTTGGCAGCTTGGTTGGCAGCCCGGATCGAGTGACACTTGGCCAAGGCGGCTGCGGTGACTCCGGCGCCGGAGCATTGCAGGAAACGGCGGCGATTGAGGGAGCTGTTTTTCATTAATTATGGTTTGTGAGAGTCGGTTTGAACCTTGGCCAAGCGTGCCACAGCCACCTGCGCTTGGCCAAGCGATTCGGCTTGATGTTTGGGATTGACCTGCCCGTGGAATCGCAGAACACTCACCTCTCAAACCGACCTTAAGCAATGAAAACAACCCGTTTATTCTCACACTGGATGAAACCTTCGGCTGCCGTGGCGTTTTTTTTCACTCTAATCCACTCGCCTTTGGCCGAGGTGTTGGATGACTTTGAGGATAATAAAGTGACCGGCTGGGAGAAATTTGACTTCGGCAGTGGCAACGGCTTTCTTAAGGAGGAGGATGGGCAGTTTACTATCGGTATGTATCAGGCACCCAAACAGCCATTCTTCGTGGCTGCTACTTTTGACTCCCAAACTTACACTATTGAGGATGGAGTTACCCTGGAGTTTCGTATTGATTTAATTGAAGCGAACCAACCTGAGGCTTATGCAGCTGTGGGTTTTATCCCGAAGGATACTTCAGTAAGCCAGCTGTCAGGTTACTCAGCAGTCAAGGACAACGGTGACGTTATTTTAGCGAAAGGCTTGAACAAGTTTTTCTATGACATCACCGACGGTGAGTGGACAGAAACACCCGAAAATATCACGTTGAGTATTTCCATGACCGGCAAGGGAGAAAGTGTCGTCATGACGGTTAAGGTCCTTGATATTGAGAATAATAATGCAGTTTTGTTTGAGCAGGTTTCCACGGACACACCGGATGCAGATGACTTTCAAACAGGCACAGATTCCCCAGCTGCTCCCTTCTTAGGTAAACCGGGCAATTTTGTGCTCCTGCTATATCACAACGATACCAATGGTTCGTTGCCAGCCTCCACGGTGACGCTGGACAACGCCAAGGTATTTCAGTACGAGGCTGCGACGGTGGATGACTTCGATGACAACAAGGTTAATGATTGGGAGAAGTTCGACTTTGGTAGCGGTAATGGTTTTTTGGATGAAGAGGATGGGCAGTTGACTATCGGTATGCGCCAACCCCCTGGTCAGGCTTTTTTTGTGGCGGCAACTTATGAACCCAAGACATTTGTCATTGAGGATGGGACTACGGTCGAGTTCAGTGTTGATCTGATCGGGGCTAACCAGCCGGATTCCTTTGCGGTGCTAAGTTTTATCCCCAAAGCTTATCCGGTAAGCACACTAACAGGATACAGTGTGGCGAAAGATATCAACGATGTGCTTCTAGCGAAGGGCTTGAACAAATACTTTTATGATATTACCGAAGGAGATTGGATTGAACGTGAAGAGAACATTCGACTCGTTTTATCCATGACCGGCTCGGGAAAATCAGTGGAGGTAACTACAAGGGTGTTGGACCTGGAGAACGATTTTCAGGTTTTGTTTGAGGAAACGGTGACCGATACAGCTGGGGAGGATGAACTGGACACCGGCAATGATTCCCCGGCCGCAAGTTTTATCGACAAACCTGGGAAGTTTGTCCTGCTGCTTTATCACAACGATACCAACGGTTCATTGCCAGCCTCAAGCGTGACATTGGACAATGCTCATGCATCCGTTTCCGGTGCTGACGAGAAGAACCAACCACCAAATATTGCCTCAGTTTCGCCGGTTACAAGTAGTATGATGTTGCCGGCCTCGACAAAGATTGCCTTCGTGGTGAATGATGATAATGGGGTCGAGCCGAGTGACATCACTGTTATGTTGAATGGGACGACACACACCGTTGCCAATGGCCTGATGGTCGCTGGATCAGCAATGGCCCGGGAAGTGTCGCTGGGCGGCCTCAAAGCAGGGGAAAACTATCACGCCGTGATTACTGCTGTGGATGCTGACGGGGGGACCGATAGCCGTGATTTGTACTTTGACACATTCGACACAAACAGTTTCGTTGTTGAAGTTGAGGACTATAATTACGAATGGGGGGAATTTATTGATACCCCGGTTTTGATCCCTGAACTGGATGAGGATGGGATCGATGCAAATTGGGGAGAGGACTCCTATAATTCCCAGGAAGGTTATATCGGGATCGATTTTTTTGATACGGATGAAGCACTGGTGCCGGCGGCTCACCGGTACCGTCCCTACGATGCAGTCGCCACCGTTCCGGCACTAGATTTGGTAAGGCAGAAATTTAACGATGCGGGCGGTGCTCAAAAGGGGATAAGCGATTTTGGTGTCGTTGATATTGAGGAAGGAGAATGGCTTAACTACACCCGTACTTATCCAAATGGCGAATATCTAGTCTATCTGCGTCAGGCACAGTTTGATATGTCGGAGGCAAAGAGTACATTGGAACTGGTGACCAGTGCAGCCGATGAGGAGGAACAGACTACCGAGGTGCTGGGAAGTTTTCTAGGTACTCAATCCGGCGTGGAGTTTCGAAATGTATTGCTGACAGACGAGGCAGGCAAAGAACCGATCGTCGTGAAACTTGGCGGCAAGGCCACACTTCGCCTGGCTCAGCACATTACAGACCCTGAGGATCTGTACCTTGTTCAGAACTACCTTGTATTCATCAAGTACGAGAAACCGACGCTGGCGCTGCAGGCCAGTTCGGCCGTGAATGGCCCGTATCAGACGGAGAGCGGCGCCACCATCGATGAGGCCAACCGAACCATCACGATTGGTCAATCAGGTAACACCCAGTTCTACCGCCTGAGTGGTGCTTCGGTCAAAATCGGCAGCGTCCAGGTGGCCAACGGCAAGGTGACATTAAAGTACGAGTAACTTTGGCCAAGTGCTTGGCTAATGGAAAAAAAGGGAACCGGAAACGGCTCCCTTTTTTTTCTGAAATCCAATGAACATCAAATCGCCTCGTTTCCTTTTTCCCCGGTGCGAATCCGGATGGCTTCCTCAACGGAGGTGACGAATAGTTTGCCGTCGCCAATTTTTCCGGTGTTGGCGGCCTTGGTGATCGCGTCCAGGCAGGTCTGGACATTTTCGTCCGCCACCACCAACTCGAGCTTGTTCTTGGGCAGAAAGTCCACGGTGTATTCGCTGCCCCGGTAAATCTCGGTGTGGCCTTTTTGCCGGCCGAATCCTTTGACTTCAGACACGGTCATGCCTTCCACGCCAACTTCGGCCAGTGCGTCCCGGACCTCATCCAGCTTGAACGGTTTAATAATTGCTTCGATTTTTTTCATAACAAGTCGTTAATTTTCCATGCGTCGTGCCAGCCAAACATTTCACGCTAATGCGGCAAAACACTCGCGCAATAGAAGGGCAAGTCCTGTGCCAAAGCAGGGAGTTGAATCTACAAGCCATTTATTTCAAATGAGTTAAGATTATTCCTTGCGACGGTTGGCCGGGCGGCGGATAGGTTTTTTACCATTATTCACGGGGCTTATTTCGCACGTTGGTCAAAAACAGACAGCTTGGTGGGGTTGGTCACTCGACTCCAATCGCCTTTGCACCTAGCCTGCCGCGCGTTGTCTGACATGCTCAAATCCTCCGGCGCCATGGCCGGGGCAACGTTGATCAGTCGCCTGCTTGGGATGGTGCGGGTGATGGTTTACGCCCGGTTCATGGGTGACGGGGCGATCGCCAGCGCCTTCGTATACGCCTTCCAGATTCCCAACCTGTTCCGGCGTCTGCTCGGCGAGGGAGCGATCACGGCGGCTTTCATCCCGCTGTTCAAGAACAAGGAGAAAACCGAGGGCGACAAGGCGATGTGGCACACGGCCAACGCCGTTGTTTCTGCGCTGGTGGTGATCTCTGCGTTGGTAATCGGAGTGGTGATGCTGGGCCTCTCCGCGGCGCTGATGTGGGGGGAGTTCGACACTCACACGGAGCTGATGCTCAAACTGCTGCGGGTGGTGTTCCCGTACATGCTGCTGGTGTGCCTTGCGGCGGTGTTCATGGGGATGCTCAACTCGCGAGGCTACTTTTTCATCCCGGCGATGGGGGCCACGCTGCTCAACGTGGTGATGATCGCCACAGTACTGCTCGTCGCGCCGCGCTGGGGGGAGGACTTAGGCGAGCAGATTTTCGCGCTGGCGTTTGGAGTGCTGGTGGCGGGTGTGGCGCAGGCCGGCTTCCAGTTGCCGTATTTGTTTCGCGAGGGCTACCGGCCCTGCTGGGTGACGCCGTGGCGCAACGACTCTGTTCGAGAGGTGGTTCGCAAGATGATCCCGGCAACGATCGGTGTGGCGGCGTTCCAGTTCAACATCATTATCACGCAGACGCTGGCGTTTTGGATTGAACGCTCCAGTGGTGCGAAGATCGTCGCGTCGTTCGAGTACGCGGTGCGGTTGATGGAGCTGCCACAGGGCGTGTTTGGCGTGTCGCTGGCCACGTTCCTTTTACCAACTTTGGCCGGCTTGGCCGCAGAGAAGCAGTTCCCCGAGTTTCGCGACAACCTCCGGCGCGGCATGGGTTACCTATTTTTCGTGAATGCTATCGCGGCGGCGATGCTGATGGTGCTGGCCGTGCCGATGGTGCGACTGCTGTTTGAGCGCGGTGAGTTTACCGTCGACTCGACGGCACGTGCCGGCTTTGCCTTGATGTGTCTTGCGCCGAGCCTGCTGACCTACTCGGCGGTTAATGTGATGGCGCGGGCGTTTTACGCGCTCGGCGACACGAAGGTGCCGATGCAGATTAGCGCGGTGAGCCTCTGCATCAACATCGTGGTGCTGGTGCCGCTTATTTTCATGTTCCCCAAGGGCTACCAGGCCGGCGCGCTTGGGGTGGCCAATGCCATCAGTTCCCTCGTCAATGTCGGGCTGCTGTCGTACGCCCTCAAGCGCAAGATGCCCAAGTGGGAGGTTCAGTCGTTGCTGCGGCCGCTCGCCGGCATGTTGCTGGCGGCCGGTGTCGCCGGTGTTCTCGCCTGGTTTTTGCACAACCAATGGATGGAACAATTTGGCAATGAATCGGTGTGGTTGAAGATCGGTGAAGTGTTCACCCCGGCCATCTTCGCGGCCTTGGTTTACTGGGGGATCACTGCTGCTATCGGCCTCCGCGAGGCCCGCGACCTGTTCGCCCTGGTCCGAAGAACCCGGGCAGGTGAATGATCCGCTTGGCGAGGCACTTGCTTGTTTTCGCTTTTATCTGCACCTAAAAACCGCTTAATTGCGCGCCGCAATGAGTCGTTACGCGACCATCACCGTCATTGGGCGGGACAAGACCGGCGTGGTGGCCAGGGTCACCAACCTGCTGTTCGAGTCTAGGGCCAACATCGAGGCGCTGGAGGAACAGGTCACACGTGGGCAGTTCAGCATGACCCTCCAGGCCAGCTGGCGCGTAAGCCAGTTTGACGAAAAGGCGCTTGGCCAGGGGCTGCGCGCTCTGGCCCGTGAGCTGGGCATGGAGATCAAGTGGTGGTTCACCGATCCCAAGCGCCCGCAACGCATGGCCCTGATGGTTACCCGGGAGCAGCACTGCCTTGATGCCATTCTTGAAGCGGTGAAAACCGGAAAACTAAAGACGGAAATTGTTGCCGTCATCGGCAACCATCGTGACCTGCAGGCCAAGGTGGAGAAGGCCGGCCTGCCGTTTCATCACGTTTCCTGGATGAATCGCGCGAAGGCCGAAGACAAGACGCTTCGCATATTGGAAAAAGCGCAGGCGGACTTCGTCGTGTTGGCGCGCTTCATGAAAATTTTATCGCCGAACTTCGTCTGGCGGTTCAAGAACAAGATCATTAACATCCACCCGTCGCTACTGCCGAGTTTCCCCGGCCCGCAGCCATACCGGCAGGCCTACGAGCACGGGGTGAAGATCACCGGTGTGAGCGCGCATTTCGTGAGCATGCATCTCGACGAGGGGCCGGTCATTGCGCAGGAGAGTTTCAGCATCAAGCCGGGCATGACGCTCAAGCAGATTATCTGCGCCGGGCAGAAGATCGAAGCCAAGGTGCTGGTCAGGGCAATTCGACTTTTCTTGAGCAAACAGCTTGATGTCTACTGGGGCGTGGTTAGCCAGGTCTGAGCGCCGGGGCTACTCGTCAAGGAATCGGATGTTGATGCCGCCGGATTTGGTCTGGCCGGCGTTGAGGCTGTCCTGAAGCGTGGGGGAAAGTTCGGCCGGCTTGGTCGGCGACTCCGCCTGTCCAGGCTCTTGGTGGTCAGGCGAGAGCGCATCACGCAGCGCACCCTGAACCAGCTCCGCGCAGTGAATCTTCATCGGCGGCAGCGGGCCCAGTTCACCCGAGAGTTCCTCCGGCTTCATTTCCAACGCCTCGTCGGCGGTTTTGCCCCGGATCAACTCGGTGGCCAGGCTGGCCACGGCGATGGCCGTCTCACAGCCGAAGCTCTGAAAACTGGCCTTGTCGATGACCTTTTGGCCGTCCTGCTCCTTGTACTTCACCCACAGCCGGAGCATTTCGCCGCACTCGGAATTGCCGACGGTGCCGACTGAGTCGGCATCGTTCATTTCCCCGACATTTTTTGGGTCATGAATCGCCTGGGCGACTTTTTTTTGCAGATCGTCGTTCATTTTAATTCAGCGTGTAACGCCGGACGGCGGAATCAATCTCAAGCGACCAGGCATCGATTCCGCCGCGCAGTGCGTGAACATTCGGCATGCCGTGGCCCAGGTAATATGCTGCGGCGTCGAGACTTTTTTTGCCCTGGTGATCGATCACCACAAACCGCTGGTCGTTGTCCCATGTGCCGAGGATTTTCTGCATCAGCGGCTGCGTGAGCAAAACGGAACTCTCGATGTGGACGGCTTCGAATTCCTCACGCGAACGGATGTCAACAAGCCGGATATCTTCGCCGGCCTCGAGTCGCTTGGCCAGGTCGCTTGGCTCGATCAAAATACGGGCATCCTCCTCGTGGCTCTGGCGGATCTGCTCCAACACGTCGGTGACGGGAAGATCGCCATTGCGCTCGCAAACCCTGGCCAATGTTTCCTCCGGCTGAAACCCGCAACTGCTACACCCCCCGATATGGTATTTCCGAAACAACGCCCGCTGCGCTCCGGGAAACACCTGCAGCACTGCCTGCATTGGGGAGTCGCCTGTGATGGTTTCGTTCATTCAGACAAGCAGCTTACGCACGTCATGGAGCACCTCGATGAAGCGGTCGACTTCCGCCTCGGTGTTGTAAAAGTAAAAACTTGCACGGGCAGTCGCCGCGACGCCGAGCTTGGCCAGGAGTGGCTGGTTGCAGTGATGCCCGGCGCGCAGGGCGACGCCCTTTTGATCGGCCATCGTGGCCAGGTCGAGTGCGTGGGCGTCCGGCAGCACAAAGCTCACCACGCCGGAGCGGTCTTCGCTTGGCCCAAAGAGCCGGATGCCATCGATTTCGGCCAGACGCTCGCAGGCTCGCTTGGCCAAGCGCTGGTCGTGCTCGAAAATCGCCTCGCGGCCGATGGCGTCGAGGTAGTCCAGTGCCGCGTGCAGGCCAACGGCACCGGCGACGTTCGGTGTGCCGGCCTCAAACTTTTGCGGAGCGACATTGAAGGTGGAATCGCGGTACTCAACCTTCAAAATCATCTCGCCACCACCCTGATACGGCGGCATGGCCTCGAGCAGTTCGCGGCGGCCGTACAGCACGCCGATGCCGGTCGGCCCGCAGGTTTTGTGCCCGGAAAAGGCCAGAAAATCACAGCCGATCGCCTGCACATCGACCGTGGTGTGACCGGCGCTTTGGGCGGCATCCACCACGGTGACTACCCCTGCGGCACGGGCGTGGGTGCAAATCTCGGCGACCGGGTTGACTGTGCCCATCGTGTTGGAAATATGCGTGAGCGAGAGCAGTCGGGCACGGGCGAGTTGCTCGTCGAGCCATTGCAAATCAAGCTGCCCGTCGTCGTCGGTGACCTCGATAAAGTCGAGTTTTGCGCCGATCCGGTTCGCCAGAATTTGCCACGGCACGAGGTTGCTGTGGTGCTCCATCTCGGTGAGGAGAATCGTGTCGCCCTTGCGCAGGTTGTCGAGCGCCCAGGTGTTGGCGACGAGGTTCAGCCCCTCGGTGGTGCCGCGCGTGAAAATAATTTCCTCGGGGGAGCCGGCGTTGAGGTAGTCAGCGACTCGTTGGCGCGCGCCCTCGTACGCCTCGGTGGCGCGGTTGCTCAACTCGTGGATGCCACGGTGCACGTTGGCGTTATCATGCTCGTAGTAGCGGCGAACCGTATCGATGACCTGTTGCGGCTTCTGGCTGCTTGCGGCGTTGTCGAGATAAACCAGCGGGTGGCCGTTGACGGTTTCGCGCAGGATCGGGAATTCGTTGCGGAGTGCTGTCCAATCGACTGATTCGTCGCGCTTGGCCAAGTTCGCTGTTTCCGCGGGTGGGTTCATCACATCATGCCGAGTTCCAGCTTGGCCGCCTCGCTCATCATATCTTGATTCCAGGGTGGATCCCAGACGAGTTGCACGTCCACCTCGTCGACGCCCTCGATGCACAGCAGCCGGTTTTGTGCGTCCTGTTGCAGCACCGGCCCCATGCCGCAGCCGGGCGCGGTGAGTGTCATCTTAACATCGACGCGCCAGCTGCCGTCGAGCTGGGTTGGCGTGCTGTCGTACACGAGGCCAAGGTCAACGATGTTCACCGGGATCTCCGGATCGTAAACCGTCTTGAGTTGCGCCTCGATCTGCTGCTTCAAGTCGTCCTGTGTTTCTGGCCGCTTGGTTTCCTCCGCTGGGGTCTTGACCGGCTCGAGGCCAAGCGCATCGGCATCGCTTCCCTCGATGCGAAACATGTTGCCGTTGACGATCACCGTGAACGTGCCGCCGAGTGTCTGGGTGACCTGCGCCGCCTCGCCCTTTTGCAGCGTCACCTTGTCGCCGGAGGGGACGATGGACGCTTCGATATCGCGGCTGAGTTCGATGGGTTTGGCGGTGGTCATATTTAAGCCGGCTGTGCTACCGATGCAGCGGCGAGGGCCTTGATCCGGCTCACCATCGAGTGTAGCCCGTTCCGCCGGGTCGGGCTTAAATGCCGGTCGAGCCCAAGCCTGGCAAATATCGCCGTGCCGTCATCTTCCAAGATTTGAGCGGCGGTTTTTCCGTTGTGAATCATCAACAAAACAGCGATGAGCCCCTTGACGATGAAGGCGTCCGAGTCGGCGTGAATCTCAAAAGTCGAGTCGCCGGCCGGCAGCATTTTCAGCCAAACCATCGCCTGGCAGCCGTGTACGCGGTTGTCCTCAACCATCTCGGACTCGTCGAGTGGCGGCAGTTTTTTGCCCAACTCGATGAGGTAGGCAAAACGCTCCTCCCAGTCACCGAGAAACTCGAAGTTCTCGATCAGATCATCGACGGTTGTGTCCAAAAAGTTCGCCACAGTTCAGTCGAATTTGTGCACTGCCTCGAGCCGGCCCCACACCAGCGCGTCGAGTTCCTCGCGCACGGCGTCGTGCCGGATGCGCTCAACGATCTCGCCGGCGAACCCGTGCAAAAGCATTCGCCGTGCGGTGGATGGGTCGAGCCCTCGGGTGCGCAGATAAAAAATCGAGTCGTCGTCCATTTCGCCAATGGTTGCGCCGTGGGTACATTTCACGTCGTCAGCGTAAATCTCTAACTGCGGCTTGGTGTTCGCCGTGGCGTCGTCGCTAAGCAGCAGGTTTTTGTTGGTCTGCTTGGCATCGGTTTTTTGCGCGCCAGGCTGAACGAGGATGCGGCCGTGAAAGACGCCGCGTGACTGGTCATCAAGTATGCCGTTGAAGTATTCATGGCTGTCACAGTGCGGCGCGGCGTGTTCGACAATCATGTGATGATCGGCCAACTGCTGGCCGCGCATCATGTACAGCCCGTTGAGCACACACTCGATGCCTGGCTTGGCTAGGCGCATGCGCAGGTTGTTGCGCGATAGCCGCGCGCCAAGCGCGATCGAGTGGAACGCATACCGCGCATCGCGGCCCAGTTCTGAGTGGAGCGATGCCAGGTGAAAGGCCTTGGCTGATTGGTCCTGAAATTTCACGTGCTCGAGATTTGCGCCGTCGCCGATCCGTGTCTCGGTGACGACGTTGGTCACGGTTGCCGCCTGGCCAAGCGAGAGGTGTGACTCGATGATAGTGCCCTGCGAGTTGGCCCCGGCGATAATCCAGTTGCGGATGTGTGCCGCTTCGCCATCTTTGCCAGCCGTGGTGACGAAGAGCAGATGAACCGGCTTGGTCAGGCATTGATTGTCGGCGATTCGGATGAGCGCTCCGTCGGTGAAAAAGGCGTCGTTGAGCGCGACGAACGGGTTGTCATCGCCACCTGAAAGCGAACCGGCTTCGCGCTCCAAACCGGCCAAGCCGCTGACCAAGTGGGTTACCGTCACGCCGCTTGGCTGATCGCCGATTTGCGACAAGTCAGCGTTGAAATGGCCATCGACAAAGACCAGTCGATCGGCGTCCAGTTGGCCGAATGTAACATTGCCAAGTTGATCTTGGCCAATCCCTTGGCCAAGCGGATCAATCGTTGGTCGAAACGGCAGTTCGGCGATCGGCTTGACGTTGGTGAACCGCCAATCCTCGTCTCTCAAAGTTGAGTATCCCGACTCGGAGAACCGGGCCAAGCCGGCCTTGCGGAGGGGCATCAGCGCCGCGCCGTTTTGCTCCAGCTTGGTAAATGCCTCCACCGGTTCAACGGCGGGATTAGCAGTGTCAACCTGGCTCATGCGGCTTCCTTGATTAGCCAGTCGTAACCCTTCTCCTCCAGTTCAAGCGCGAGTGACTTGTCGCCGGACTTGATGATGCAGCCGTCGTTCAGCACGTGCACGAAGTCCGGCACGATGTAGTCGAGCAGCCGCTGGTAATGCGTGATGACGACCTGCGCGTTGTCGTCGCGCCTGAGTCGGTTCACGCCGTCGGCGACGATGCGGAGGGCGTCGATGTCGAGGCCGGAGTCGGTCTCATCGAGGATGGCTAGCCTCGGATCAAGCATCGTCATCTGCAAAATCTCGTTGCGCTTTTTTTCGCCGCCGGAGAAGCCAGCGTTGACCGGGCGCTTGAGAAAGTCCTCGCCCAGGCCAAGCTCTTTCATCTTCACTTTCACAGCCTTGAGAAAATTCATCGCATCGAGTTCCTCCTCGCCGCGGTGCGTGCGAACCGCGTTGACGGCTGAGCGCAAAAAGTACGTGCTGTTCACTCCGGGGATTTCCACCGGGTATTGAAACGCGAGAAAAACACCCTCGCGGGCGCGTTCCTCCGGCGCGAGGTCGAGCAGGTCGTTGCCATTGTAAAGCGCCTTGCCGCCGGTGACGTCAAAGCCGTCGCGTCCGGCGAGCACGGAGGCGAGCGTGCTTTTGCCGCTGCCGTTGGGGCCCATGATGGCGTGTACCTCGCCGGCGTTCACCGAGAGGTCGATTCCCTTGAGGATCGGCTTGTCCTCGATCCCCGCCTGTAGGTTTTTAATCTGTAGCATTCCGTTTTAAAAAATGTTTAACCCACGCTGCCCTCGAGGCTGACGTCGAGAAGTTTTTGGGCTTCCATCGCAAACTCCATAGGCAACTCCCGGAAGACCTCCTTGCAAAAACCGTTCACGATCATGTTGACGGCGTCTTGTGTCTCGAGGCCGCGTTGGTTGCAGTAAAAGATTTGGTCTTCACCAATTTTTGAGGTGGTCGCCTCGTGTTCGATGTTGGCGGATGGATTTTTCGCCTCGATATAGGGGAAGGTGTGGGCGCCGCACTGGTCACCGATGAGCAGCGAGTCGCACTGCGAGAAGTTCCGGGCGTTGGTGGCTTTTTTGCCGACCTGCACCAGGCCGCGATAACTGTTCTGCCCCCGGCCGGCGGATATGCCCTTCGAGACGATTGTGCTGCGGGTGTTTTTTCCAAGGTGCACCATCTTGGTGCCGGTGTCGGCCTGTTGCATGTTGTTGGTCAGCGCGACGGAGTAGAATTCGCCGGTCGAGTTGTCGCCCTTTAGAATGACGCTGGGATACTTCCATGTGATCGCCGAGCCAGTCTCAACCTGCGTCCACGAAATCTTGGCGCTGGTTTTGCATAGGCCGCGCTTGGTCACGAAGTTGTAAATGCCGCCGCGTCCCTGCTCGTCTCCGGGATACCAGTTCTGTACGGTCGAGTACTTAATCTCGGCGTTGTCGAGCGCGATCAACTCCACCACCGCGGCGTGCAACTGGTTCTCGTCGCGCATTGGCGCTGTACAGCCTTCGAGGTAGCTCACGTGGCTGCCCTCCTCGGCGATGATCAGGGTGCGCTCGAACTGCCCGGTGTTGGCGGCGTTGATGCGGAAGTAGGTGCTCAACTCCATCGGGCAGCGTGTGCCCTTGGGGATGTAGACAAAAGAGCCGTCGCTGAAGACCGCCGAGTTGAGGGTGGCGTAAAAGTTGTCCGTGTACGGCACCACGGTGCCGAGGTGTTTCTTCACCAGTTCGGGATATTCCTGCACCGCCTCGGAGATCGAGCAGAAAATAACACCGGCCTTGGCTAGATCCTCCTTGAACGTCGTGCCGATCGATTCGCTGTCAAACACCGCGTCCACTGCGACACCGGCCAACCGCGCTCGTTCGTGCAACGGCACACCCAGTTTCTCGTAGGTTTCGAGCAGTTTAGGATCGACCTCGTCGAGGCTCTTCGGGCCGTCGCCTTTTTTCTTAGGCGCGCTATAGTAGGAAATGTCCTGAAAATCGACCGGCGGATAGTCCACGTGTGGCCAGGTCGGGCACTCTAGTTTCTCCCAACACCGCAACGCCTTGAGCCGCCACTCGAGCAGCCACTCCGGCTCGTTCTTCTTTGCGGAGATAAACCGGACGGTTTCCTCGCCCAGGCCCGGCTTGATCGACTCGCTCTCGATGTCGGTGACGAAGCCGTACTTGTAGTCGCTTGCGACAAATTCATCGATGGTGTCCGTGTCGGCTCTCATGCGATTGTCTCTTTTTGACCGCAGTCATTACACTTGCCGGTGCAGCGGCCGTGCAGTGCGATGTCGATTTTTCTCACCTGAAATTCGCTTGGCACGTCCACCTCTGGCACCTGCGGCGAGTCCTTCAGGCTGATGTCAAACACCTTGCCGCAGTCATCGCAGCTAAAGTGCACGTGCTCACTCATGTTGGAACAGAACAGCGTCGCACCACGGTCCACGTTCACCTGTCGCACGACGCCGCACTTCACGAGGGCGTCGAGGCTGTTGTACACTGTGGCCATGGAAATCTCCGGTTTAGACTGCTTGGCCCGCATGAACACCTCCTCGGCAGAGGGGTGGTCGCGCTGGCTTAGCAGCACTTCGTAAACGTGTTGACGCTGGGAAGTGGTCCTTAAGCCTTTCTCGGCAAGTCGTTTATTAAGGGATTTACCGGCCGCTGAAAAGTGGTCCGTCGCCATGGCCGTAAAATGCCATTGGCCAAGTACTGAGTCAATACTTGGAATAATTCTAATTCGCATTACCCCGTTTGGTTAGGCGAAATTTAGCGTTAATTACTTGGCATCAATGACTTCCAGTCGATGGCGGGGTGGCCGGCGGCTACGATGGATGGATTTCGGAGATCTTCTCGGCCGTAGGCCAGGCGGTAGCCGTTAAGCGTGCAGAGAGCCCCGCCGGCTTCCTCGAGGATGCATTGGGCCGCGCCGGTGTCCCATTCCATGGTCGGGACGAAGCGCGGATAAAGATCGGCCGCACCCTCAGCGACGAGGCAGAATTTAAGCGAGCTGCCCATGCTCACCAGCTCGGCGCCCGGGAGTTTCTCAAGCATGGTGGCGATCCTAGGCCCGGCGTGATCGCGGCTGGCCACGATACGAAGCCGGGCCTTGTCGGCTTCCGAGACATGGATCGCCACCGGCTCCGCTTGGCCAAGCCGCTTGAAGGCGCCATTACCCCGGCTCGCGAAGTATTCCAAGTCGGATGCCGGGGCGAGCACGACGCCAAGCGTTGGTTCGCCGCTTTCAATCAGCGCGATGTTCACGGTGAACTGTCCGGTTTTTTTGATGAACTCTTTGGTGCCATCGAGCGGATCGACGAGCCAAAATCGATTCCAGCTTAGCCTTTCTTCGATCGGGATGCCCTCTGATTCCTCGGACAACACAGGTATGTCCGGCGTGAGTTTCGCCAGCGCGGCGACGATGCAGTCGTGTGCCGCGCGGTCGGCCTGAGTAAGCGGCGAATCATCCTCCTTGGTTTCGACCTCGGCAGGGCCGTCGTAGGTTTTCATGATCGCTTCGCCAGCCTCGGCGGCAATCCGTCGGATGTCATTTGTCATTTTGAAAAATTAAACCCAGCCCACGCCGGGGAATTTGGCCAGGAGGTCTTTTCGGATTCTCGGATATTCGCGTTGCTTGAATGTCGGCCAGTCGTCACAGAAATCGATCTTCCTTTTTTTTGGGGTCAACAACTTGAACCGAACGATGTGTTCGCCATCGCAGATTCGTGGATGCTCGGCCAAGCGGAAGCAGTCGTGCAGCTTCACGTGCAACTCCACCGGGAGTGGATTGCCGTGTTTGTCCGCCGGCTCGTCGGGGTACTGCAGCTGTTTGGGCTTGTCGTTCGGCCAGGCAATCGTTTGCGGCGCGAACTCGTCGAGCCACTCCCACTGCTCCCTCGGCATGTGTTTGCGGAACGCCGGTTTGACGTCGGCAGCGATTGCCTGCTTGGCCAATGTCATGCCTGCAAACGCGTTGGAGAGACAATTCAAAATCGCTGTTTCGTCGAGCGGTGGAAACTCCAAATCCGGACGGGCTGCGCAAAGCCAATTCAGTCGCCTGATAAG
This sequence comes from Pedosphaera sp., assembly GCA_022451065.1. Taxonomy (GTDB): domain Bacteria; phylum Verrucomicrobiota; class Verrucomicrobiia; order Limisphaerales; family UBA1096; genus UBA1096. Next base: position 25,547 of record JAKUOU010000030.1, read on the forward strand.
TTGCCGGATCGAGTGATTAAACGATTTTGGCGTGAACCACTCACCAACACACGCCTTGGCCAGCGCTTCACCAGCGGCTTGCGGATCGGCCTCCTTCGCCCGTTCACGGCCCAGCTCAAGGTCGCGAAAACGGATAATTTCAAAGGCCTCGACGCGTTTCGGGCCGGGATCAAACTCGCACTCCGCCCGAGTGGTCAGTTCGTCCGGAAACAGATTGCGCACCCAGTCGAGTTCGACGGCGGAGGCCAAGCTGAGCAGTGTCTGTTCGTGATTGCCCCGGGTGGAGATTTCACGAATCTCACCGACGACAAGCAGCGGAGATTTCTGCACGACACTCTCGCGGACGAGCGTGCCGCTGCGGCCCTCGCTCAGGCTGCAAATCAGGGTACCGCTGTCACGCCGCACGCAGAGTTGGTCGGCAAACGCAGCGAGGATGCAGTGGCGCAGGGCGACGGACTTCGACCGGTCGGGAGCGGCTTGAGCGTTTGTCGTTCCGGCCAAGCGGCAAATTTGCCGGAACGCCGACTCGACGTCGCGGCACGCCCCGGCGTGGATGCCGTGTGCGCGGCAGTCATCGACATTGTAGCGGCGCGCGTTGGCAAACTGCCAAGCGCGTATCAGTACCTCAAAGTCGGAGTCGGCGCCGTCGAGGAACGGCTCCCGGGCGGCCTGCACATTTTTATCGTCGCGAGCAGAGCGGATGAGAATATTGCGTCCGCCCATGAACGCCGCGCACAACGCCGCCTCGTTGATGCAATCGCGTCGACTGGCCTCGACGATCATCCGGGCCAGGCGCGGATGCATTGGCAGGCGAAGCATCGCGCGGCCAACGTCGGTCAGGCCGCCGGCGTTGTCGTTGGCCAAGGCGCCAAGTGAGCGCAGCAGCGTCTCGGCCTTGGCCACGGCGTTGGGGTCCGGTTTGTCGAGCCAGTCGAATTGGGTGGCCTTGTCGATGCCTGCGGCGTGCAGCATCAGCACCGACTCCGACAAGTCTGTGCGGTGGATTTCCGGCGTGTTGTGCTCGGATCGGTTGAGATGGCCACTCTCGGTCCAAAGCCGGTGGCAGGTTCCCGCTGCGGTGCGGCCGGCCCTGCCTGCGCGCTGGTCGGCTGAGGCGCGGCTAATCTCCTCAATCAATAGCGTCCCGAAGCCGCGCTCGGCGTCGAAGCGGGCAACGCGGGCCAGGCCGCAGTCTATGACGTGGCGGATGCCGTCGATGGTTATCGAGGTCTCGGCGACGTTGGTGGCGACGACGACTTTGCGGCGGTCGCTTCTGGCAAAGGCGCGGTCCTGATCGGCCGGCGGAAGGTCGCCATGTAGCGGGATCAGCTCGACCGGCTCGGGCAGCCGCCGCCGACTGATGGCGTTCATGGTGCCGCGAATTTCGCCCATTCCTGGCATAAAAATCAAAATATCACCGGGGGAATCGTTGCGGAGAATTTGCTCGACCGCCTCGGCGGCCTGCTCGGCGACGGGATCGCGGTTGAGGTATTGGCCGAAGCGAATGTCGACCGGAAACGCGCGTCCGTCGGAGGCGAGCACCCGGCAGGGATGGTCGTCTGCTTGGCCCAGGTAGCGGGCGATAGGGTCGGTCTCAATGGTTGCCGACATGACAACGAGCTTAAGGTCGGTGCGTTCGTTACGCTGGAGTCTTTTAACGAGGCCAAGCGCGAGGTCGCTCATCAAATTGCGCTCGTGAAATTCGTCGAACAGCACCGCGCCGACGTTGACCAGGCGCGAGTCATCCTGCAGCCGACGAAGCAGCACGCCCTCGGTAATGAACTCTATTTTGGTGTCGAGGCTGGTGTGATTCTCAAAGCGAACCTGATAGCCGACTTCACCGCCGAGCTTGGCCGAACGTTCCCCAGCAACGCGACGGGCGAGCGATCGGGCGGCGACTCGGCGCGGCTGCAGCACGACCACTTTGCCGCTGCCACAGAGGACGTCGTCGAGGATGATTTGTGGGAGCTGTGTGGACTTGCCGGAGCCGGTCGGAGCGGAAAGCACAAGGCGGCTGTGCACAGCGAGTGTGTCGGTGATTTCGCCGTGAATGTCCCAGATGGGGAGTAACTCGTTCATGCCGCATATGCTTGGTCAAGCGTGGAAGGAGGGTGGGCCGTCAAAGCAGGTGGCCCAGTTTTTCGCGCTTGGTCTGGAGGTAGCCCTTGTTGTGCTTGTTCGGCTTCACGCGGATCGGTACCTGCTCGACGATCTCGAGTCCGTACCCTTCCAGCCCGACAACCTTTTTCGGGTTGTTGGTGAGCAGGCGGATTTTTTTGATGCCAAGATCGGCGAGGATCTGCGCGCCGATGCCGTACTCTCGCAGGTCCATCGGGAAGCCGAGTTTCTCGTTGGCCTCGACCGTGTCAAAGCCACTTTGCTGAAGCTTGTAGGCCTTTATTTTCGGGGCCAAACCGATGCCGCGGCCCTCTTGGCGCATGTACAGGATCACCCCGTGGCCGGCGTTGGAAACCTGTTTCATCGCCTGTTGCAATTGCGGTCCGCAATCGCAGCGGCGCGAGCCGAACACGTCGCCGGTGAGGCATTCGCTGTGCACGCGCACGAGTGTGCGGCGGCGAGGGTTCATGCTGCCCCGGACGAGCGCGAGATGGTGTTGATCATCGATGGTGGAGCGGTACAAATGCAGATCGAATTTGCCGAAGTCGGTGGGCATGGTGATGAGTTCCTCGCAGGCAACGAGTTTTTCACGTTTTCGGCGGTGCTCGATGAGCTGGGCAATGGAGCAGATTTTCAGCTTGTGCCTCTTCGCGAAACGGCGCAGCTCCGGCAGGCGGGCCATCGAGCCGTCGTCGTTCATGATCTCACAGATGACGCCCATCGGCCGGCAGCCGGCGAGACGGGCGAGGTCCACCGCCGCCTCTGTGTGGCCGGCGCGCTGGAGGACGCCGCCGGTTTTGGCGCGAAGCGGAAAGACGTGGCCTGGCTGCACGAGATTCTCGGCAAGCGAAGTGGGGTTGGCCAGAATTTTAATCGTCTTCGCACGGTCGGCGGCGCTGATGCCGGTGGTGATACCGGAGGCGGCATCGACGCTGATCTGGAAGTCGGTGCGGTGGGACTCGCGGTTATTGAGCACCATGCGCTCGATCCCGAGTTGCATAAGCCGCTCCTGCGTGGTCGGTACACAGATGAGGCCCCGTCCGAACCTGGCCATGAAGTTGACCGCCTTGGCCGTCGTTTTCTCGGCGGCCATGATCAGGTCGCCCTCGTTTTCGCGGTCGGCGTCGTCGACGACGACAACCATTTTGCCGTGCGCGATGTCGCGCAGCACCGCATCGATAGAGTCAAACTTGCCCGTGATTTTCTTTGCCGCCATGTTACCCGCCCGTTCGGCAGACTACCCGCGCTTGGCTAAGCGGTCGAGAGTTGAGGCCCAGACGGTTGAAAAACCGGCCGGTTCTTACTTGAAATTATTTAAACGCAAGGACAATCTTCTCTTTCTCCCAAGCGGGGTGCGGCTTCGCCGTTTTCCGCCCAGTTGTCATATTTTATCATGAAAAAACAAAGCATACTTGTTGTTGTCGCGCTTGGCCTTGCGACGGTTGGTTCCGCACCCGCTCAATCACCAGTACCCACTCCGTCTAAGACGGCCACCAAGCCGACAACCGTCAAGCCGGACTTTCCGTCTTACACGACGGTGATCAAGGGCTACGAACAGATCATTTCGAGCATGGACAAGAAGTCCAGCCTGTTCTCCATCTATGTGCGCAAGAAGGATCAACAGATGCTCGGTGTGCTGCCGGCTGGGTTTGAGTCGAAGAAATTTTTCATCGCCACGACCGTGGCCAGTGGCGAGACGTATGCCGGCCTGCAGGCGGGCGAGAAGTACGTTTATTTCAAGCGGCTCGACAAGCGGTTGCTGATCATCCAGCCGAACCTCGCGGTGCGCTCCACCGGTGACCAAGAGTCGAAGTCCTCCGTCAAGCGCCTCTTCACCGACCGGGTGATTGTGGATGTACCAATCCTCACGTTGTTGCCGAAGAACCGGCCGGTGATCGACATGGACGCGCTGTTCGTTGGCCAGGCATCGAAATTTTTCGGTAGCAAGGGATCAGGGTTCAATGCGCGACTAGCGCAGATTCGCACCGCCAAGGCGTTCCCGGGCAACGTTGAATTGGCCTTCACCGCGCCGGCGGCCAATGGCGTACTCAAGACATTGCACTACTCGATCAGTGCGATAGTCCCTAACAAGACCTATAAGCCACGCTTGGCCGACCAGCGGGTGGGCTACTTCACTACAAGCTACTCCGACCTCGGCAAGTACGTCGACGAGCAGAAGAAGATCCGCTACATCAACCGCTGGCATCTCGAGAAGGCCGACACCAAGCTCAAGGTCAGCCCGGTCAAGAACCCGATCATTTTCTACATCGAGCACACCACGCCGGTGCGCTACCGCCGCTGGGTTCGCGAGGGGATCCTGATGTGGAACAAGGCCTACGAGAAGATCGGCTTGGCCAACGCCATCGAGGTCTACTACCAGGACGCCACCACTGGAGCGCACATGGAGAAGGATCCCGAGGATGCCCGGTACAACTTTGTCCGCTGGCTCAACAACGACGTCGGCACCGCCATCGGGCCGAGCCGTGTCAACCCATTGACCGGCCAAATTCTCGACGCCGACATTATTTTGACCGACGGCTGGATTCGCCATTACTGGAAGCAATTCAACGAAATTATGCCGGACATTGCTATGGAAGGATTTGCGCCGGAGACACTCGCTTGGCTCAAGGGACATCCCGAGTGGGATCCGCGGGTTCGCTTGGCTCATCCCTCTATGCGTGACTCCATCAAGGCCGAGCTCGCCGCCCACGGGGCGGAGGCCTACGGCGGTCATCTCTTGGCCAAGGTTGATGGCGAGTTGATTGGCGACAATGAGTTTGACGGCCTGTACGGGCGCACCAGCCAATGCAACGGACTTTGCCGCGCGGCCGATGCCATGTCGCTCGACCTGGCCACCATGCGGTTCACCTTTGAGTTGGAAGCCGAGGCGGCCAAGGAGGAGGGTGATGCAAAAAAGGATGAGAAAGAAGACAAGCCCAAGCCAAAAGAAACCGAGGTCAAGCTGGATGGGGTGCCAGAGTGGTTCATCGGCCCTCTGATAGCTGAGTTAGTCGCGCATGAGGTGGGCCACACGCTTGGTTTGCGGCACAACTTTAAGGCCTCAAGCATATATTCACTCGAAAAAATAAACAGCGATGAGATCAAGGGTAAGGAAACGCTCGCCGGTTCGGTAATGGATTACCTGCCGATCAACATGTACAAGGGCGTCGGTAAAAAACAGGGCGACCATACCATGACCGGTATCGGCCCGTACGACATTTGGGCCATCGAGTACGGCTACTCCATCGTAAGTAAGCCGGAGGAACTGAAGAAAATCCTGAGCCGCGTGTCTGATCCCAAGTTGCAGTTCGCCACCGACGAGGACACGATCGGCCCCGACCCGTTCGCACGCCGCTATGACTTTGGTGCGAACCCGATTCAGTACGCACACAACCAGATGAACATCGTGAAACATCACCGTGGGCAGTTGCTCGATCACTTTGTCAAGAAGGGTCAAAGCTGGGCCAAGGCGCGTTATGGGTATCAGCTCACGTTGTCTCTGCAGGCGCGTGCGTTGAGCATGATGGGCAACTGGATTGGTGGCTCCTTTTTAAACCGCGACAAAAAAGGAGATCCCGGCGACCGCTACCCGGTAACACCGGTGCCAGCCAAGCAGCAGCGCGAGGCGCTCGAGTTCATGCTCGAGAACGCCTTCAAGGACGAGGCGTTCGGCCTCAACACCGGGTTGCTGCGTCGCATGAGCAGCGACCGTTGGATCGACAACTTGTCCAGTTCTATGACCGACGCCTCCTGGCCGGTGCATGAAAAGGTCATGGGCATCCAGGCTTCAACGCTCACCATGATTCTCAACCCAACCTCGCTGGGCCGCGTGTACGACAACGAATTCCTCGTTGAGGCTGATAAGGATGCCATCACGCTGCCTGAGATTCTGGGCAAACTCGACGCTGCCGTCTGGACCGAGTTGAAGGATCTTGCCAAGGGCGAGCACACCGCCCGCAAGCCGCTGATCTCGAGCCTGCGCCGTAACCTCCAGCGTGAACACCTCGAGCGCATGGTCAGCCTCAGCATGCCCGGCTCCTGGCGTGGGGCCAGTTCGCGGCCGCTGGCTAACCTGGCCACGCAGCAGCTCCGCAGTTTAGCCAAGCGCGTCGACGCAGCGCAAAAAGCTGAGGGTGTGAAACTCGATCCCTATACCTCTGCTCACCTTTCCGAAGCCAGCGAGCTGATCAAAAAGACCCTTGACGCGGGCATAGTCTACGGCAGCACGAAGATTTAACCAGCCAACACCAGCCCAAGCCAAGCACTTGGCCAATTTCAACCGGCGGCTCTTCGCAGTGCCGCCGGTTTTCTTTCGGTGTTTGGTGAGAAAATTGACTTTGTTTCTGGCTGATTTTTAATCAAACTCCGCGCGTTCTCTGGCCAGCTAAGCGCATGGCTAAACTAGACACAAACCAGAACCATGAGTGACTCGAACGATCCTCTTTCTGCCGAAAAGAATCTCCTCGCCGAGGCGAACCAAAAACCGCTCCTTGCCCGCTGGGGTACTTTCGCCAAGCTGTCCGGCCCCGGTTGGCTGCAGGGCGCGATCACCCTCGGTGGTGGTTCGCTTGCTGGCAGCCTTTATATTGGGGTGATTGGTGGCTACGAGCTGCTATGGCTCCAACCGCTGATGATGATCTTCGGTGTGCTGATGCTCTCGGTTATCGGTTACGTCACGCTCTCCACCGGCGAGAAACCGTTTCGCGCCATCAACAAGCACATCAACCCGGTGCTCGGCTGGGGTTGGCTTATTGCCGCGCTACTCGCCAACCTCGTTTGGGCGATGCCGCAGTTCTCGCTTGGAACGGCTGCCATCCAGCAGAACTTTGGTATCCTCGATGGCGCCTACGGCAAGTACATCTGCGCGCTGCTTTTGTTTGTCATCGGATCGGCAGTTGTGTGGTCGTACGACAGCGGCAGCAGAGGGGTGAAGGTTTTTGAGATCATCCTGAAAATTATGGTGGCCGTTGTGGTGCTGAGTTTCTTCGGTGTGGTGGTTGTGATGTCTGGCAGCCTCAATTGGGGGGCGATTTTCGCCGGCTTCATTCCAAATTTCAGCCTGCTCTCCGAGCCGGCGTCCAAGTTCACGGAAATTATCAGGGAATCGAGTGACCCGGGCTACTGGAACGATATCATTCTCAGTTCGCAGCGCGATCGGATGGTCACTGCCGCCGCCACCGCTGTGGGTATCAACATGACCTTCCTGTTGCCGTACTCTATGCTGCGCAAGGGCTGGGGCAGGGAACACCGAGGCTTGGCTACGTTCGATCTTTCGCTTGGATTGTTCCTGCCGTTTTTTCTGGCTACGACCTGCGTGGTGATCGCTTCCGCTAGCCAGTTCCACGGGCAATGGGATGAAGGACTGCTCGATCCTGCAAAGAGAACTGCGCTGACAGAAAAGTTGCAGGACGCTTACGGCAAAAATTTATCCGGCATACAGGCCAAGCTCGGTGAAACCAAAGAACCAAACGAAACGGACAAGCAACTTGCCGCGATGCTCGTGAGTCGCGACGCATTTCAACTGGCTGGTTCGCTGGAAAACCTCACCGACAACAAGGCCGTGTCGCAGATAGTTTTTGGTATCGGTGTGCTTGGCATGGCGGTATCGACCATTATCATTTTGATGCTGATCAACGGCTTCGCCATTACCGAGTTGCTTGGGGCTGAAATCGGCGGCATGAAACATAAGATTGGTTCGATTCTTCCGGGCATTACGGGTGCGTTGGGCTTCCTATTCCTTTGGGGCGATGGGGACGCCCGCTTTTGGCTGGCCGTGCCGACGAGTGTGTTCGGTATGGTGCTGTTGCCAATCGCCTACATCACCTTTTTCCTGATGATCAACAGCAAGAGCCTCATGGGAGACGCACTGCCGCAGGGCAACAAACGCATCGCGCTGAATATTGCAATGCTCGTGGCACTGATTGCTGCCACTATCGGTGCGGGTTGGTCGATTTGGAGCAAGGTTCAGTGGACAGGCGTTGCCATAGTCAGTGTCTTCATGCTTGCGGCGTTGGTCGCTCATTTCCTTCGGGTTGATCGACCGACGGAAAATTAAGTCGATGGGGTTGCTCAATATTCTAGGCGCGAAAAATCCCGAGCCGGGTCAGTCCGGTCATTTTGGGGATTACGATCTGCAGGAGGTTGTCAATAGCGGCGGCATGGCCGACATTTGGCTGGCAACCGATCTCGACAAGCATCCCGTTGCCGTGCGTCGCCTGCACCCCGAGCTACGCAGGGATTCCAAGGCCAGGAAACGCTTCATCCGCGGCTGCGAGATTCTCGCCAAGGTCTGCGATCACGACCGCATCGTCACCTATTTCGAGCATGGCAAAGTCAAGGGAGACCACTATCTCGCGATGGAATATTGCGAGTTTCCGAATCTCAAGATTCTCATCTCCCGTGCCGATCCGGTGCTGGAGGAGTATGTCGGCAACATCCTGATTGATGTCGCCGAGGCGCTCGAGCACGTCCACAACTGCGGTTATCTGCACTACGATTTCAAGCCGGAGAATATTCTGGTCAGCCGCAACGGCAACGTCCGCCTATGCGATTTTGACCTCTCACGGCCCATTCCCGAGACCCCGACCCGAATGCCGGACAATCCCGGCACGCCGGTTTACATGGCGCCGGAACAGTTGCGCGGGCGCGAGATCGACCAGCGGGTCGATATCTTCGCCTTCGGCGTGACCATGTACGAGTCGCTGACCGGCCAGAAGCCGTTCAACGGTGAGACCAGCCGCGAGGTGTTGCTGAAGCAAAAGAACCGCGACCAGCATTTTGCGTTGCCCCGCGATCTTAATCCTTCCATCCCCGAGGATGTTGAGAGGATCATCCTTAAATGCATTGAGTTTGATGCCGACAAGCGTTACCCGCACATCAGCTACCTCGTTGCCGAACTCCGCAAAGCCCTTTACGTCTGACTCTATCTTATGCCGTACAGAATCATTGGAGTCGATTTACGAGAGTACGGTCCGGTTGAAACGGAGGAAATACGGGAGTGGATCCACGAGGGTCGTGCCGATGCGAACACTCTTGTCTGCGATGTTGATGACAAACAGTGGGTAAAGCTGTGCGACCTGATGGAGGTGGTAGATGCCCTTCCCCAGAAGCCAACTGACGGGCCGCAGGCCACGATCCGGATAAACTACCTTGTCGCGGCGATTCTCTGCACCCTGTTTTGCTGCCTTCCGTTTGGCATCGCCGGCATCCTGTTCGCTGCCCAAGCCAACTCTAAGGCGAAACAAGGGGATATTCATGGTGCAACGGCCGCAGCGTCAAAAGCCAAGCTAATGTGCATCCTGAGTTTTGTGCTGGGTCTGATCAGCCTCATGTGGTTTTTCAGCAGTGGCGAGTTCAACCGGATACTGCAGGAAATGCAGGAAACTTTGCCGCGCTGATCGGCGCTAATTGAGCAAGCCGGCCAGCTTGGCGAATAACGCCGCTTGGCCGGGCAGGTGCTCCGCTTGACCTTCGGCCGTCAACCAGCCGAAGCCTTCACCATAGGCCGGGCCGTTGACGACGCAGCCGCTGGTTTGGTTTTCTGAAATCTGCGCCCGCCCTTGACCAAGCGCCGAGTCGCGGTTGCCGTCGACCTCGTACTTCCAGCCGACCAAAAACGCCTTCTCAAACCAGACGCGCAGGCTGGTGATGATCTTCGGTGTTGGCTTGAGCTCTAGCAGCAACTCACCATCGCGAGTGCCGAGTTTGCCATGGTTCAGCGGCTCGAGTTTGCCACCGGTAGCCCGGCGAAAAACCTGTCCAGCGGCGAAATCGTTCACGGCGGCCGCGTGAAAAACCGCGTCGACCTTGGCCAAGCGCTCCAGTTTTTCAGCCAGGTCGGCTGTGGTGGTAAACATCTGAATTTCAACGTCTTCTGGAAGGTCGATGTGGGTGGCCAAGCGGCCGCGAAGTAGGGTTACCTCGTGGCCATCGCTGGCCAGTCGCTTGGCAAGCCCGGTGCCGAGCCGGCCGGTCGAGCGGTTGGTCAACCGGCGAACCTGGTCGATCGGCTCGTAGGTCGGTCCGGCGGTGACGATGCAATGCATGGGGCTTGTCGCTGGCCAAGCGCCACCGGTCAAGGCAGCGTTTTGGATGCCATCATCTCAAGCAGCTTGAGCGCACTGCTGGTGGGCGGCTGGCAGGCGCTGCCGGTGCAGAGGTACACGGCGGACTCTTTTTCCTCCGGCAGCGTCTTGGCAAATTCCTCCACCGGCCCGGCGACACCGAGCACGACCTTGTTGGGCTGATAGGCGGCATGCGCGGCGGCGATGAGGTCGCGCGCTCCGGCGGACTTGGGGTCGCCGGTGATCACGGCACGGCGCGGTTCGTGTACGAGGAAGTCGAGAGCCTGCAACAGGTAAGGCACTGCGCTCGGGCCGTTGGTCATGTTTTCGCTGAAGAGCATCAGCGTCTTCTCGGCCATGTCGGTGTATTCCTTCCGGTCGGTGATCTTGCCGAGCCGCAGCAGCGCGAGCGCGGCCACCGAGTTGCCGGAGGGCACCGCGCCGTCGTAGTCCTCCTTCACCTTCAGGATGAGGTTCTGCGTGTGGACGCTCTGCCAAAAGCCGCCGTTGGCCTCGTCGTAAAACTTGGCCTTCATCGTACCGGTAAGGTCGATGGCGAACTGCAAATGTTTCGGCTCGAGCGTGGCCTCGTAGAGGTGGAGCACACCGTCTAGCAGGAAGGCGTAGGCGTCTAGCAACTGTACGTCATCACGTTTGCCGTCGCGCCAGCGATGATAGAGTGTCCCGCTCTCGGCGTCCCACAGTTCGCGCTGCAAAAAGGCGAGATTCGCCTCGGCGGCCTCGAGGTATTTTGGCTCGCTGAGCACGACCGCAGCGCGAGCAGTCGCACCGAGCATGAGGCCGTTCCATGAGGAGAGAATCTTGTCGTCGAGGTGCGGCCGCACGCGCTCGGCTCGGGCGGCGAACATTTTTTTATTGGCCGACTCGAGCAGCTTGCGCTCATCATCACTGAGCTTGGGATCGACGATGCTAAGGACGTTCTGGCCCTTGAGCGGATCGGGGTCGCTGTGGTCCTCGAAGTTACCGTGGGCCGTGATGCCGAAGCGGCGCTTGGCCAAGGCGAACTCTTCCGGGGTGAAAAGTACCTTCAACTCGGCCTCGGTCCAGCAGTAGAATTTGCCCTCCTTGCCCTCACTGTCGGCGTCCTCGGCAGAGTAGAAGCCGCCGTCCTTGTGGCGCATGTCGCGCAGGATGTAGCGGAGGATGTCGCGGGCGACGTCGGCGTGCCGCTGCTCGCCGCTGATGAGGTGGGCATCAAGGTAGAGATGCAGCAGTTGCGCGTTGTCGTAGAGCATTTTCTCGAAGTGCGGCACGAGCCATTTTTCATCGACCGAGTAGCGGGCGAAGCCGCCGCCGATCTGGTCATACATACCGCCGGCTGCCATCTGGTCACAGGTGTGCAGCACCATGCGGATGCTGTCCTGGTCGCCGGTGCGGTGTGCGTGGCGCAGCAGCATCAGCGGCAGGCTGGGTCTGGGGAACTTGGGCGCGTTGCCGAAGCCGCCGAAGCGCGGGTCGTACTGGGTCTTGAACTGGGTGATCGCCCGGTCCAGCCAAAGCGGATCGAGCTTGATGTCGGCCCTGGCTTTCAGTGCGATGCTTTCGCCGATGCGCTGGCTGATGTCGTTGGCCGAATTGAGGATCTCCGTCTGCTGGGTTTTCCATGCATCGGCGATCTGCTGAAGCACGTCAGTGAAGCTCGGTTTGCCGAACTTAGCCTCCGGCGGAAAGTAGGTGCCACCGAAAAACGGCTTTAGATCCGGCGTGAGCCAGACGTTGAGCGGCCAGCCGCCGCTGCCGGTCGTGGCCTGCACGAAGGTCATGTAGATTTTGTCCACGTCAGGGCGCTCCTCGCGGTCGAGCTTGATGCTGACGAAATGCTCGTTCATCACCTTGGCGGTTGCCTCGTCCTCGAACGACTCGCGCTCCATCACGTGGCACCAGTGGCAGGTCGAGTAGCCGATGCTCAGCAGGATCGGCTTCTGCTCGTCGCGCGCCTTCTTGAACGCCTCCTCGCCCCACGGATACCAGTCGACCGGGTTGTGCTGGTGCTGATGCAGATAGGGCGACGCCTCCTTGGCCAGGCGGTTGGTGTGTTTCGGCTTGGTTTCCTCCTGGGGCGGCTTGGGTTCGGTCACGGTTTCGCTGGGTTGGGGTGGGGCGGGCTTGGCCTCCGCCGGTGCGGAGGCGGTGTCGGTAGATGCGCTTGGCTGGCAGCCTGTTATGGAGAAGACTGTCAGGGCTACGCTGAATGCGGTCAAGGTGGTTTGGAGCCTTTTCACGGCCGCCGACCTTACCGCCGGTCGCGTGACCGGCAAAGCCGGAAAAATACTCACCCCAGCTTGGCCAAGCGTGTGACAAACGCCTCGGCCATGTACTTGATGTTGAACGTATGCTCGGCGGCCTGACGGCCGGCAGCGGCGCATTTGGTCAAGCGCTCACGGTCGAGCAGCAACTGCCCAATCGCTTTGGCGAGGGCCTGCGGATCGCCTTTTGTGCACAGGGTGCCGGCTTGGTTTTGTTCAATGAGTTCCGGGAAGCTGGCATCGTTGGGCGCGACCACCGGAACGCCGCTAGCCATTGCCTCGACCACGTACAGGCCAAACGCCTCGCCGTACAGTGCTGGCACGCTGAGTACTGTGAGCCCACGGTAGAATGCGAGCTTCGCGTCGCGATCAAGATTTGGTCGGAAGGTCGCCTCGCCGAGCAGCCCTGCATCATGGAGTCGCGCCTTTTGTTTCTCGACGAACATTTTGTCGCTGGGCTGGCAGCCGCCGCCGACAGCCAGCTTGAGTCCCGGCACGGGGCCGGTTTGCTTCAAGAGGATGAACGTGTCGATGAGCATATCGAGTCCCTTCTCCGGGCACATGCGGGCGAAGTAGCCCAGCACCGGCGGATCGTTCGGCAGAGTGCTTGGTTCGAAGCCGTCGAGGTTGATGCCATTGTTGATATGCTCGAGCTTGGCGGCGGGGATCCCGGCGCGTTCGGCCATGGTGTTGGCATAATAGCGGGTCGGCGCGATGAACAGGTCGATGTCGGTGACGCGTTCGTGGAGCTCGGCCCACGTCTGTTCGCGCTGTGGGCTGGGCAGCGAGTCGAGGAACGCATCCTCGCCCTCGAGAAGGCAGACTACCGGCACGCCGAGCTCCTGCCGGATACGCTTGGCCAGGCCGGCGATCAATGCATTCGACAGGCAGACGACATCCGGTTGCTCGTGTTCCTTGAGCCAGATGATGAGCTGCTCGAGTTCGCGCGCTTGGTGGCCCGACTCGCCGCGCATCATCGAGAGCGTCAGATCGCCAACTTCTGCGCCCCGGGTCTTGCCGGCAAAGTTGCCAAGCCAGTTGAGCAGCCACCCGGAGGTGAACCAACGCCGGAGCCAGTTTGGCGCTTTTTGGAAACAGTCGAACTTCTGCCCGAGATAGACATTGAGCCCGCTGAAGAAGAGCGGCGTACCTTCGCTTTGATCCGCCTCATCCAGCGTGAACGGGAGGTACAGCGGGATCATCAGCGCATGGTGTCCCATTCGCCTGAGTTGCGCTACGAGGGCGTTGTCGCGGAAACAGTTCCCGCAGTACATACCCCCGGCGCCGGGTGTGATCTGGACGATATTCAAGCCGCTGACTAGCTCCCCCGGAAGGCCGACAGTCTTTCCGAAGCCCCTCCGCTTGGCCAGCAGAAACGCAGGGGATGTCGTGCAACTGAAAACTTGAAAGCCCGCTTGACCAGGCGCACCGTCTGCCGACCAAGCAAATGACTTTAGGACTTGAACTTTTGGCCGTCGATGGTTCTTTTGCCGTTTGTCGGGGTTGGATTCATGAAAAAAACAAGAGCCTTCACGTTAATTGAACTGCTGGTGGTTATCGCGATCATTGCGATCCTGGCTGCGTTGCTGCTGCCGGCGTTGTCCCGGGCCAAGGCCAAGGCCCAAGAGGCGTACTGCGTTAACAATAACAAACAGATCCTTCTCGCTGGCAAGATGTACACCTCGGACAACGACGACAAAAACGTCGTGATCTTCGTCCACCCGCCTTTTTCAAAAGTGTTCCACACCTGGTATGAGCTGCTCGATCCGTACCTGAATACAACCAACATCCTCGTTTGCCCGTCGCGCAAGGGCAAACGCATCAAGACCACCCACGTTGGCGGCACTCCCTTCCCATATCCTGTCGCCACCGACTACGCGATGAACCATGTCCTGGGTGGCGAGTTGAGCCACTGGGTCAACTATGTACACACCAAGGATTCCAATGTTAAAAATCATTCCAAGGTGGTTTATCTTGTGGACTCCGGTGTGCAGGCCAATGCCAGCAGAAATCCAAGCGTCGACGTGAATTCAACCACGAAATTAGGCGCGTTCATGATCGGCGATCCCGCCGTGATGATCAAAGGCTCCGGTTGTCCTCCCTGCATGACCGGCCTGAGCAACCCGTGGTGGGGTGGCCCGCACCTGCGCCACGGCGGGCGCAGTGTCAACTCGCTCTCCGACGGACACGTCGAGGCGATGAATCCCTCTTGGTTTTACGCAAGGACGCCTTGGTTAAACCCGGCTATCGGCGGCGAGTAACCTGCTCCCCGCTTGGCCAAGCAGGCAGACTGCTGTGTTTGAGGTTGTTTCATTTTTTTCAATTGCCGACTCTCCCTGTCTTGTTTTTTTTGTGGCCGGTAATCTCGCCTCACCGGCTGTTGGAATCCGGCGTGCGCTGTCGGAACAATTCAATTTCCCGGAATTCCAGGAGCCCGTTTTCGGCCTGTATTCCGATATACCCATCGAGATTCTTGATGCTGGTCGCGGTTGTGATCAGCGTTCCGTT
>JAKUOU010000031.1 GCA_022451065.1 Pedosphaera sp.
TAGAGGTAGACAAGGACCGCACTGAGGCATACGGCCTGAATATCTATCAACTTTCCCGCCAAATGCAGGGTGATAACTTCTCCCTGGCCAGCGGTAATGTCCGGAATGGAGGCAAGAAATTCCTCTTAAAATCCTCCAACAGATTTCAGACAATGGATGAGCTTCAAAACCTGCCGATCAGCACCAATGTAATCCTGAAGGATATTGCCGTTCTGAAGTACGAACCGGAGGAAAGACGCTTCAAAGCCAGGGTAAACGGCAAGGATGCAATGATGATCACGGTGGTCAAGGAAAGCGAAGCCAACACGATTGAAGTTTGCGATCGAATCGTAGCCGAAGTGGACAGAATCAAAAAAAACCCGGCGCTGAACGGCTTCGATCTGGAGATTCACATGAACCAGGGTGGGATTGTGACGGAACAACTCAACACCCTGTTTAATAACGGAGGTATCGGTGCTTTTTTTGCAGCCTTTGTTCTCTACTTCTTTTTGCGACGCACCAGGATAACTCTGATTATAGCTGGAGCCATCCCGCTGTGCCTATTCATTGCCATCGCCACAATGTACTTCGCCGGCGAGAGCCTTAACCTGCTAACCATCCTGGGCCTGGTACTGTGCGTCGGCCTGCTGGTGGACAACTCCGTGGTGGTCGCTGAGAATATCCAACGACATTTTCAAAGCGGCATGGGACGGAGCGAAGCCTGCATCAAGGGCGTCCAGGAAATTGGCCTTGCCATTACCACATCCACATTTACGACCGTTATTGTCTTCCTGCCAGCATTACTTGTGGAGGGTGAAATACGCTTTTTCATGATGCGCCTAGCATTGCCAGTGGTGGCGGCGCTACTTGCCTCGCTAGGTGTGGCACTGGTGTTTATACCGCTGTGCGTGTACCTCACCCTCTCTCAAAGAGAGAACATCCCCACCACTCAACCAAGGCCACGAACTAAGACATTCCAAGCTTTGCTGAAAAAAATGTATGATGCCTCCTTTGGCAGGTTTAATCGCTGGTACAACCAAGCGCTTGGCTTCTTCCTGAAACGCCGGCTTGATCTAGCCTTCATCCTGTTAGCCCTTCTGGCCGCAACTTCCTTTGTTTTTGAAAAGGTGGGGTTCTCGGTTCAGCAGGAGAGGAATATGGCGTCATTTAACTTGTCGTTCCGTTTTCCAAGCCAGTTCAACTTTGATGAGCGAACCGAGTATTTCAAGCAGGTCGAGCAACAACTAAACAAAACGAAAGATAACTATGAGGTTGATGGGTTCGTCATTTTTTACAGCACTTGGTCCGGCGAACTTCGAGGTTGGTTCGCGAGAGACCGAAAAGGCACCATCCCCGCCCGGGAAGTTGCCGAGAAAATTTATAAGGAACTCCCAAAGATTCCCGGGCTGAAAATTGAATACCAACGAATGGACGAGGAGTGGGTACAACAGGATAAAAAAGGGCAGTACTACGTTCGAATAAAGGGTCAAGATCCGGAGCAACTTGAAAAATTGTCCAATCAACTCAAGCCGAGCTTCCTCAATATCCCCGGAGTTATCGCCTTGAAACAACGGCAGGATGAAACCCCCAACGAGCTAGCACTTATCGTCGATCGCGACCGTGCCAACTCCATCGGCGTAAATCCCACCACCCTGGCCGGCATGGTAGGCTACGCCTTGCGCGGCAGCACGCTTCCTAGATTCAACAGCGATGGCCGACAGATCCCGGTCCGTGTGCGCTACAGCGAAGAGAACCGGGCCGAATTGGCGGACTTGAACAACTTCCTTGTGCCCACCGAGGATGGCCAATTCAGTTCCATCGGCACACTCACACGCCCGGCCATGCTCAATAGCCCTCGCTATATAAGGCGAACCGATAAAAGTGTCAGCCATACCTTCGGCCTAGAACTTGAAAGCGGTAAAGAAGAAGAGACCCGTAAAGCAATCAAGTCACTCCAAGATAGTATCGACCTGCCGGAGGGGATTTCATTCGGCGAAATACGAGAGCGATTCGACATAAAGGAAATCTTCAACGGCATTTTTGCATTAATGTTGGCCATCACTTTCATTTACCTGCTCATGGCTTTCCTGTTCGAGAGCGTGATAATGCCTATTTCGATTGTTCTGAGCATCCCCCTAGCCGCAATCGGTTCAGTCTGGATACATCTCATAGCCGGGAAGGAAATGGATTTTCTTGGAATCGTCGGTTGCGTGCTGCTCGTCGGGGTGGTTGTGAACAACGGGATAGTACTGATCGATTATGCCAACCGTCTTCGGCAGACCGGCATGGATCGCACTAAAGCCCTGCTCCAAGCCTCCAATCATCGGTTTCGTCCGATCGCAATCACTGCGCTGACCACCATCATCGGCATGATCCCCTTAACCTTGAGTAAATCCAGTGACATGGGGATGAGCTACAACAGCTTCGGCCTGACACTTATTGGTGGCATGATCTCAGGCACCCTTCTGACCTTGCTCGTCGTTCCTGTGTTTTACACCCTGTTAGACGACGCACAGTTGGCCATCCAAAACACATTGGCCAACGTCATGCGCCCCCAGGCTAAGCCAAGCGTGGTCAAGTAATACAACCCGAGGGTATGTGGCTGCCTACTTTTTCTTAGGGGATGACTTTGGGCGGGGTTTTTGGCCGCGTTTGGGGTCGAGGTTGGCGTAGAGATCGCCCTCGGTAAGCTTCGACGGCACTCCGTCCTTCGGCACCTTTGCCTTGGCCACCCAAAGGATGGCGTTGAGCACTGTCTTGCGGAAGTTATCGTTGCCCCAATTCAGGTGGTTGTGGCCACCCGTGAACCCAAAGCCGCGACCACCGTTTTCACGCCGGTATGCCCAGGCAACGTGCTGGGCTTTACCAGCGGCAACCGCCTTGCGAACAGTCGGGTTGCCACTATGGGCTCCATCACCGCGCTTCATGGTTTCCTTTGGAGGCACGTCACTGAGGATCGGAATCAGCTTGCCTTTTTTGTCGTCGCGGAAACGCATGTGGAAGTACCACTCGTCGTTTGCCTTGAACGCCTTCACCCCACGGGTAATTGGATGCTTCGGCAGGTTGCTGAAATTCGCGGTCCAGTGTGGATTGACTGACCAGTGTGTCTCGAAACAGCCACCCTGCCAGTCGAGGAACTCCTTGTTGCCTTTTTTTGTGGTGGGCTCGACGGCGTAATGAATGGTCAAAAAGCCAACACCCTTGTCCATCAACTTCCCGAGCTTGGCCAAGTTGTCTCCCCTGACGGCCGGATGTCCACCGCCCCCGTCGCTGTAGATCACCACCGCGTCGGCATCCTCGAAGATCGACTCGTCACTTGGCCAGCCGTTGAGCGTGACTGCCGGCGACACGGCACCGGCCGCACCTTGTTTTAGGCACTTGGCCAAGAGCTGGATGCCAGCATTGTGCTCATGAGAGAGCGGTCCATGACTTGGATTGCCGGCGATCATCACGACTTTTTTCGGCGCACCCTCAACACCAGCGAACAATCCAAGCACAAAGGTAAAAGTAAGAAAAAGTTTCATGTTATTCATCTCCGGATGGAGTGGTTTTATTTATTTTTGTTTTCACCCTTCTTGGTGTTGGTCTCGTTGCGATTGCGCTTCGGTAATTCCTTGATACGAATATTCTTGAACTGAACATTCATCGGCGGACCGGCATGCAATTGCAGCGCGAGCAACCCCTCTGCGCGGCGAGTCTTTCTATCACGATCGATAACCTGAGTCGTCTTCACCCCATTAATGTAATGGGTCAGATTGAAATTACGTGCGACGATCCGGTAGCTGTTCCAGTCTTCCTTTTTAATCGCCTTGGCAATGTCGGCGTCCTTGGCAAAATCTTCGACTTCTTTCTTCAACTTGCCGTCGTCACCAACTGTGAGGATGGTCTTTTTGCCACGAAGAGAAAGAATGCCGCGAAAACGTTCGCCGTAGCAGATACCGGAGAAGGTATCGCCCGCCTCAAAGTCGGCCTGATAGCCACCGATGCGCCACTCGTCGGGGCCATCGGCCTTGAAACTACGGTATTGGATGCCGCTGTTGCCGCCGATGATCTTGTAGTCGAGACGTAGATCGAAGTTGCCGGTCTTTCCTTCCCAAATGATGAAGGTGTTGCCCTTGGTCGGGTTTTCCTTGGTCGTCTTGCCGGTGATGGCGCCATCCTGAACACTCCAGAATTTCGGGTCACCATTCCAGCCCTTGAGAGTTTTGCCGTCGAAGATGGACTTAAAGCCCTTCCCGAGATCAGCAGCGAGTGCCTGGCCGGCGAAGGCAAAAACCAGCGCCGCCAAGCCCAGTATAGTCATGTTTTTTTTCATAGTCGTGTTTGCTAAAAAAGTTAGTGCTAAGGGACAGAAAAGTGGAGGAACGGACGCACCGTCCTCCCCTAAGATTCAGTTTACTTGAACGCCCTTTTCAGGAACTTCAATCCCTTGGTCGCGATCTCTTCGCGTGTCGGCTCCATCTTGCGCCAAATGGCTGCTGCACGAGCGATGACTTTGACGTCGGTCGTGAACGACTCGATGACAACGTCGCCCTTGTACCTGACCGCCTTGAGCGCAGCGACGATCGGCTTCCAGTCGATGTGGTCATTTCCTGGTGTGCCGCGATCGCTGCCACAGGCGTGAAAGTGTCCAAGGTGTTTGCCAGCGGCGCGGATGGCCTTGCCCTGGTTTTTTTCCTCAATGTTCATGTGGAACGTGTCGAGGTGAAGCTTCAGCGCCGGGCTGCCAACCGCCTTGATGAGGCGCAGACCCTTCTCACACGTATTGAGAAAGTCAGTCTCAAAACGGTTGAGCGGCTCGACACAGATTTGCACCCCCTTTTTCTCGGCGTAGGCCGCGAGGATCTTGAGGTTCTTCACCACGAGAGCGAACTCCTTTTTTTGATCCTTCGGCTCCACGGCATCGGCCTTGCCAACCACGGAGTAAACCGGGCCAATCAGCGACGGGCAGTCGAGGTTTACCATGTGGTCGATGAGTGCTTTGCAGTACTTCATCGCCTCGCGCTGATCCTTCGCGGAGCCACGGAAATCGCGTCCCGGACCCATGCAGGCGCAGACCGAGCCGCAGACCAGGCCAGCGCGATCCAGCGCCTTTTTGACCTTCAACGAATCAATGTGCTCGGGTGCCTCAATGGGCAGTTCGACAGTATCGAATCCCCACTTCTTAAACTTGGAAAATAGCCGGATACTCTGCGTCACGAACGGCGACACGAACAAAAATGAATTAATACCGAATCTCATGATGAATCCTGTGAAAGGCGAAATCTACGGAAAGCTAGCCGCCGATTCAATGCCGAAATCCTTCCGCTTGGCCAAGCGCCCGGCCAAGGACTACCGCCAGTCGAGGTGATCCGGCAGGCGGTTGAAGTTCTCCGGCCCGGTTGGCGTGACCGCCACCATGTCCTCGACACGTACGCCGCCGAACCTGGCCGAGTACAGGCCCGGCTCGACGGTGAACACCTCGTTAGCCAAAATTTCACCGCCGCCGCCGGAAAGCAGGATCGGCTCGTGGACATCCAGCCCTATCCCGTGGCCGGTGCCATGTCGCATCGAGATGAACCCGTCATCCGCGTTCTCCGGTGGCAACCCCATGACATAACCGCTGCCGGTGATTGACGTAACAGTCGCCTGGTGCACTGCACCGCCGGTTACTCCCACACGCAACGCGGCGATGGCTTCAGCCTTGGCCTCCATCACGGCAACATGCATTTGCGCCAACTCCGGCGACGGCTCGCCGTTCACCGCCGTTCGGGTGCAGTCGCCCCAGTAACCGGTCTCATTGTCGCGCGGAAAAATGTCGATGATCACCGGCAGACCGGTCTGAAGCGGACCAGTGCCATGATGATGGCAATCAGCCACGTGTGGCACTGTCACGACAATCGAGTCGTGATGATTGGAAAAGTTTTTGTCGATTAAGAAACTTGTGATTCGTTGACGCACCAACTCCGAGGTCAGCGTCGTGTCACTGTCGCGTAACACCCCGTCCACATCCGGTGTTGCCGCGCAAATCATCCGGCAGGCAAACTCCATTGCCTCCTCGGTAACCGACTGCGCCCGGCGCAAGTGCGCCAACTCCTCATCCGACTTGGTGCGCCGATCCAGAACAGCCAACTGTGGATCGTACTCAACCTCAATTTCGGTGTCGCGAAGATGCGCGGTAAAGATCATCGGTAACGAACCATCCGTACGCACCCGGTCAATGCCATTGCGGCGAAGGTACTCGGCGCCAGCCTGAGCGAGCGCGGTGTCGCGGTCACCTGATAAACCACCCTGCGGCTCGTAGTCGGCGGCACAACCAATCTCATCAGCCCGGGCGTGTTTTCGGGCAAGACCCATCTCGATATCACGCACGAGAAGGATGGAGCGGGAACTGCCGTCCGGCTGCGGCAGACTGATATAAAATACCGCATCACCAACCGAAAATTGGATGCGATGCCGCACATTCATATTGGTGGCCGGCACACCACCGAGAACAAACGCCGAGTCGCTGCTCATGGTTACCTCTAAAGATTTAACGGCAAATTATTCGCGCCAAACCAAGTGCAGCAAACATAACCATCTTCAAAAATATCCGAATCATTTTTTTGCATTTAGTTTGCTGGTGAGAAACTGCATAAGCGATTCTCTCCCGGCCTTGATGATCAAGTTTGCGCCAGCCTCCTTGGCCCGCTTTTCTAGTACATCGACAAAACGCTGGCTATGCACACCCTGTCCTTCCTTTCCGGGTGAGAAATGCATAGGTGGATCGTTCTTGTCCATGTTGCCAAGCATATCCATATCCTTACGCAGTTCATTAAATCGCTTTTCACCAAGCTGGGCTTTCGAAGATTTCACCATGCCCCAGTAAGGTGTTTTATCCTCGGGCAAACCGAGAATCTTCGGCCATTGGATGACATCAAATGTTGCCTGAACCCAAAAACCACCGGCAGCGGTCAGGCGACTCGACTCGCGCAGCACCGGGTCCTTGGAATTTGGGTCCGCCTGATCGTCAATAGTCGCCAACCAAAGACTCGCGCTGGCGCCAGCCGATTCGCCGTAAGACGCCACACGGGATTTATCCAGGTTGTATTTCTTTGCGTTGTGACGGAGGAACTGCACTGCCCGTGCACAGTCATTCATGATCTCGTGCAACATCGCCTGATTCAGCAATCGATACTCCACATCGGCATACGCGATACCTGCAGCATTGCACACCGCAGCCGTTCGACTTTGTGTTTTTTCGCGGATATCCCCAACTACAAAACCACCGCCGTGGTAATGCAACACCAACGGGGCGGGGGCCTTGGTTTTCGGCAGCCAAAGGTGCAATACCTGCCGCTCCTCCTTCCCGTACGGGATCAACTTGTAATCCGCCTCCTTAGGCTTGATCGATTCCTGCGCCCGCGCTTGACCAAGTGCAGCCACAAGTGCTAATCCGATCGTTGTAATTCGATACTTCATTAAAATGTTATGAAAACTGGGCTATCTGTAATAGATCTCAATTGCTGATGGCGATGATGGCACTAGCAATAAAAACAATCCAACTAATCAGACAGAATGTAGCAAAAATCGCGCAACGAAAACCAAGGTCGCGTCGAACAGCAAACCCGTATATCGCCGGAGCCAATGGGGAAAAGAAAATATTCAGGCAACCCCAAAGGGTGCTTCCACGAAAACCAACCACGATGCCCCAAATCCACCCCACAAGGTTGACTAACAAGACCGAAAAAAACGCTATGCTCCAACCAATTATTTCCGGCCAATTCGGCGGCGGGTCATGCAGAATATGGCCTTCCGACTCTCCATCAAGCTGTCGCCTTACTGACTCTCTACGCTTGGTTACAAAATACTTTATTGGATGCTCTTCGTACCACTTCGGACTATCAGCCAACACTCCGTCGAAGCCATCAGTGGCCTTAGGGCCATTGATCTTAACCATTGGCCGGACAAATTCTCCCACTTTTTCAATCTGCTGGTGCATTTTATCCTCAGCGAAGATGGTGTTCAGATAGGTGTCCAGATAATCGTGATATATCTTCTTGTGCCGTGGAATGTTCAACACGCGCTCAATCAGTATGTGCCCCTTGCCACCGGGATGATCAATGCTCAACTTGCGGCGCGTCTCCGGCGTCCCATTAAAAGGGAACACGCCAAACGAGATATCCATGTCCCATGGAAAAAACTGAAACTTGTTCGAATCCGGCTCAAGATAAATATAGTGGTTCTGGGAACCACCAAGAAAACTGTCGAGGTTTGTAAGTAACACATTTACAGCCAGAAACCTAAGGAACTGATCGACATCAAGGTAACTCTCGACCTCTTCTTCGAACGCATCATCCTCGGACTTGTGGATCAACCTTGCGAATTCGATGACACGCTGTTTTTGCTCCTCGGTTGGCTTGGTCTTGGGGACAAAGCCGACCTCGTACTCATCCCATTCCTCCCCAAAATACCGGAACGCGCCGAAGGTGCTTGGCTTCATCAACAATCCCTTCGCAGAGCCATAACGGTCCTTGAGAAACCGCTTGTCCACCTGCTCAACCACCGTGTAGAGCCCATGAGGTTGACGATCGACTTTGCCAGAAATGGTCAGGCTGACCTTCGCGTATCCGACCCGGGAACAGTGAATCCCCGCTTCACGAAATAGCTCATACGACAACGGCTCACGCATCAGGGACGGGTCGGTGCTGTTATTGTTTAGGTTTACCTTGGTCAGGTCCCGGAACTCCAGCTCATCATCGTATTCGTTGAAATCGATCTTGAACGACAATCGCCTTGTCACATCACCCTCAACATATTCAAGGAATGTCCCGTTCCCCTTGTAGCGCAGACCGATCCCTTTAACCGTTTCGCCGTCGATCGTTATCTCCGCTTTACCATACTGGTGATCGACACCCAGATAGCCGGCCAGCCCAGGCCGTGTCGATTTCTCACTACGAAAATGCCCGCCGGTCAAGGCGTCCGCCATCAGACCTTGGATTGCCACACCGAAATCCATTTTCGTCCCCTTGGGTGGTTGCAACTTGGCCCATTCCTCCGGTTCGATCCGAATATGGACATCGATGACGTTGTCCAGGCCAAAGAGCGACTCCGGCCCGGCGGACGGCTTCTCCCCCTGGCCAAGCGCCTGGCCAAGCGACATCGCCACGGCAAAAAAAATCACTGAGTAAAAACGACTCAACAAGTACACTTACGTTTTGGGTTAGGTTTTATTCCAAAGAATGATAAACGGATACACCGGCGCAGCGCACAAAGTTACAACAAGCTAGGGGAAAAGCAGCCAAATAATCAATCGACAAGGTGAATCTCGCCGTTTGCAACCTCGATGTTCAGCGAGTGGAGGCTGGCACCGGCGCATGGGCCCTCGATGCATAGGCCGGTTTTTGGGTGGTACATTGCGCCGTGCGTTTGACAGACGAACAGGCTCCCGTCGCTGGTGAAAAACTCACCGTCGCCGTAGTCAAGGGTCAGCGGCTGATGTCGACAGAGGTTCTCGTAGGCAACAATCTGACCCTTGTAGTTGGCCACGAAGGCATCCACACGAATGCCGTCGCGCTTGAATGAAAACCGCTTGGTCGTCCCCTCGGGCAGGTCGTCGAGCTTGACGAGTTTTTTACGCATCAGCCCTTGGCCAAGGCGACACCCTCGTTGAGGCTACCGCGCCGATAACCCCTTGTGTCGAGTGTGACATCGGTGAAACCGGCCTCGCGAAATTGAGCGGCAATGTTGGCCATCATTTCCTCTCCAACGAATCGCTCCATCTCCGCTTGGCCAAGCTCAAGCTTGGCCAGCGCGCCACCGGGTTGCTCGTGATGACGCACACGTACCTCACTAAAACCGGCGTCGCGTAACACACCCTCAGCCTGCTCGATCATCGCCAGCTTCCCTGGCGTGACCGTTTGGCCGTACGGAATGCGCGAGCTGAGGCAGGGCATTTGCGGCTTGTCAGCGGTGGGAAGGCCAAGCGAGGCGGTGAGTGCACGGATTTCCCCCTTGGCCAGGCCAGCCTCCTTCAGCGGGGCACGCACTTCAAAGAGTTTCGCGGCCTCGGCACCGGGACGGTGATCGCCAATATCGCTGGCGTTTTCTCCGTAAGCCAGCACCGCGAAGCCGCCTTCGACCGCGATAGGCTCAAGCCGGGTGAACAGTTCATGCTTGCAGTAGTAGCAGCGATTGACCGGGTTTCCGGTGTAGTCGGCGTTGGCAAATTCCTGCGTGTGGACGATCCGCAGCGGGAAGCCGTGAGCCTCGGCGATCTCGCGCGCCTCCGCCAATTCGCGGCGCGGCAAGCTAGGCGAGTCGGCGATCACTGCGAGCATACGTTCGCCCAGCACCTCGTGGGCAACGTGTGCCAGCAGCACCGAGTCCACCCCGCCGGAGTACGCCACCAAACAGGATTCGTACCCGCGCAGAATGTCGCGCAGTCGGTTGAGTTTCTCGTCAGCCACGGCTCAAGGCTGCCCCGATCGCCCGACGATGTCCAGCGGCCGCAGTGGTCGGTTCGCGACGACTTGGACTTCCAGTGGTGTCGGTTCAGGCATGATGTTTTATTTCTGCTTGGGCACCTGCTGGGTCGTTTTCAGATAGGCGATGAGGTCGATAACCTCGGAATCCTTCAACGCGGCCAGCAGTCCCTCTGGCATCATGGACGTTGGGATGGTTTCGCGCGACTGAATTTCCGACTTGGCCACGGTCACCGGCGGCAGGCCAACAACGCGCAACACCAGTTGCTGGGCGTTCTCGCTGGCCAGCGTCCCGGCCAGGGTCTGACCACCGCGCGTGGTAACAAGCAGCAGTTGGTAGCCCTCGGGAATCTCGCCGCTGGGGTTGAGAATGTTATCGAGAATGTAGTCGAGATTCGCGCGGTTCGAGCCGGTGATGTCCGGGCCAATCTCGCCGCCGTTGCCATAGAGTTTGTGGCAGGCGGAACAGGTACGCTCGTAAATCACACGGCCGTTGTGGACATTGCCCTTGGCCAAGGCATCGCCGGTGAGCAGTGCGCGGTACTTGGCAAACGCAGCCTCCTTATCGGCGGAGAGCGATTCCACCGCACCCCACACATCGACGAAGCTTGGACCGACGACGCGGCGCATCTGTCGAACGACGTACGCCGGGACATCGCGGCGCGGCACCGCACCCGACTTGATCGCAGCCGTAAGTTCGTTGCCATACGACGGACGCGAGGCGAGCGTCTGGATCGCCGCCATCTTGTCGCCAGCATCGAGCTTGGCATAGCGCTTGAGCAAAGCGGGCGGGTAAGTTTTCCCATCGTACGCCGCCATGGCGCGAATGGACTCCAGCCGCAGCGAGTCATCATCGAGCAACTCAACTAGCCGGCCTTTCAGGGCGTCATATTCCTGTGCTGCCAAGCCGCGCAATGCGTTGCGACGGGCGGCAACCCCGGCTTTTTTGTTGTCGAGTGTGGCGAGCATGGCGGTTGCCGCGCCGGTGTCGCCGAGGATTTGCGCGATCTGCGTCGCCAATGGTGTGCCGTATAGCTTGGCATAGGTCGCGCCCCAACTCGGCGGCGCCTTCACGTCGCGCAGCCCCCTCAAGCCAGCGCTGAAACCGCGAAGCATATCAGCAACCTTATCTTCGCCCTGCACTTGGCCAAGCGCGGCGGAAACAGCTTCCAACTGGCCGGCATCTACGGCACGGCGCGCAATGTACTCTGTGACGAGCGGCAGGCGGCTGGCCAGGGCCAACTCCATTGCGCGGGCGGAATCCGCCGGCACCATCGGCTCGATGCCGTACCAGATCAGCTTGGGCAAATTGTGGTCGTCGGCATCCTCATCGTGCGCAACCAAGCCGGTAGCGATCGCCCAGCGATTGTCGAGCGATATGCGCTGTAATGCCGAGGCAAGGTAAAGCCGCACGACCGGCGACGAGTCGAGCTTGGCCATGGAGGCGAATTTACGGAGCGCTTCGCTGGATGGATTATTGTCTTCACAGAGCAGCTGAATCGACCAGGCGCGAATGTGCGCGTCTTTGTCGTCAAGGTGTTTCAGCAGCTCGGATTCGCTCAAGCCACCCGTGACATGCAACGACCAAAGAGCGCGCAAACGATGATCAGCGTTTTTATTCTTGAGGAACATTTTTTCCAAGTCGCGATGGGTGTCTTTAGCCAATTTGCCTTTGATCGCCCTGCCCTGAAGAACAACACGAGCGCGGCGAGCGTGCCAGGCGCTGGCGCTGGTTTGGTACTCGACCAGTTTGGCATCATTGAGCTTGGCCACATCGGCGTATCGATCTCCCCAGTCCTTGGCCAAACTCTCTTTCGGCGAGAGGCGGAAGATGCGGCCGGTGTCCTTTTGCAACACATCCTTGCCGCAAATGTCAGCATCGTGCCAGTCGAGCACATACACGTCGCCACCCGGGCCAATCTCCATGCTGAAGCCAATCCACTGTGCATTATTGGCCTTCATGAAATCCTTGTGGTGTTTACCAATGAAACCGGAGCCGCTTGGCACCAGTTCATCTGTCAACACAGCATGCTCATGAATATTAGCCATGAAGATTTTTCCCTGATACTCGTCGGGAAACGCATCAGATAAATAGACTCGCGCCCCGCCGTGGGCCGATCGATGGCGATGGTCGGCAATCGTGCGGATGTCGCTGTAAACATAAGGATTAAAGTGGCGACCGCCTTGTCGATGGTAAACGCCGCCAGGAATGACATGCCACAGATGCGGGATCACGCATGCGCTGATGAAGAACTGTCCCTTCGCGTCGTAGTCGATGCCCCACGGGTTGCTGAAACCGTGAGCGACCACCTCGAAGCGATCCTTAACCGGGTGATAACGCCAAACGCCACCGTTGATCCGTGTGCCTTCGCCATCGAACTCAACCTTTTTGGGGAACACCTCTCCTGGTTTGTAAATACGGCCCTCTCCTTTTGGCTTCCCGACAACCGATGGCGTGAACAAGCCCTGACAACCGTATAGCCAGCCGTCCGGTCCCCAGTGCAAACTGTTAACCACCTCGTGCCGGTCGCGAATGCCCCAGCCGGTCAGGCGCACCTCGATGTCATCTACATCCGCCTTGTCGTCGCCATTGCTATCCGGGACGAACAGCAGGTTCGGCGGAGCACCAAGCCACAATCCGTCCAGGCCAACCGCCACGGCTGAGGGGAACGGAATGCCCTCGAGAAACACCGAACGCTTGTCCGCCACACCGTCGCGATCGGTGTCCTCCAAAATTAAAATTCGACTGTCGCCGGAGGCCGAAAAGCCTCGCCCACGGGATTCGTAGTCGCGGTTTTCAGCCACCCACATCCGGCCGCGATCATCCCAACAAAACGCCATCGGCTGGGTGATCATCGGCTCATTAGCCCATGAGTTGACTGCAAATCCGGGCTCGATGGTCGAGTTTTTCACTGCCGCCTCAGGCGTGAGAAACTTGGCCTCGCGCCCCTCACGCTGGGCCAACCCCCAAAGCACGCCCGTGCCGCGCTGGCCGGTGTAACGCATCCAATGTTGCGTGAGATCTTTGTCGTTCAGTTTGCCACCATAAACGTGAATCTGATGGCGAATGGTTTCGGTTTTGCCCTTGCCGATTTTCCAGTCGCCAAGACGGGCGCGTACCGGGCCAACACCAAGCTGGCCGTCGACGCGCCAAGGTTGCGGATAGCCGCCGTTTTTCGGGTGATCAAAAATCGCGAAATGCCCCCAGTCATCCCGGCCTTCGATCTCCATCCCGACGTCGAGCCACATGGCACGCCTTCCTTCCGCTGCGGCATTGATGTTCCGAGCGGCATTGACAGCCTCGCCTTTGCTGCCGGGTTTCCACGGCATGCGCAGGAACAGTCCGCCGTAATTGTATTTGCCAATAGTGACATCGGTCTGCCCCCGACCGAGCCACTCGAGGTCGAGGATGTGGCGGTTGCTGTCGGAACGCATCGTCCAGCGCTGCGTCTCAGTCAGCACCGCATTGCCATCAGCATCGAGAAGGTCATAAACCGTTTCCCACTTCACCGACTCGCCTCGGGCCTCAAGCACCTTCACGCCTTTTCGCCTCCAGTAATTATCGGTGGGGTGATGGAAATAGTCGCGGCCGTTCACACGGGTAAAGCCCCAGTAAAGGCCGGTCTGGTGTTTGTGATGGCCCGGGCTGTACTCGGTGAGCACGCCGTTGCCATCTGGCCCGACAATCGGATGCAGGTATGGCCGGTGATCGGCGGCTGCGTGCTGCGTGATGAGCGGCTTGGACAAGCCGTCGCGGTGGACGGTGATCGTGCCGGAGCCCTCGTCGAGCCGGGCCTCAAGCGGAGCGGCGGCGGCAGTGGCAAAGCCAAGCGAAACTAGTGGCACCAAAAAGGATTTTGCGATAACAGATTTCATAAAAAGGCGACAACCCAACTGCGGAATCTCGCAGGCGGCTCGGGGAGGGACGCTACCGATTGGCTGGAAAACAGCAACTAAAATTGGCCGTACGCTGAGGTACAAAAAAGATGGCCGTGCGTCCGCACAGCCGCAACACTTCCGGGCCACGAATCATGATGGAGGCTTTTTCACGAACTCTCGCTGCGCTGGCGCTTGGCCTGTCCAGCGCGATCATGCTTGTTCAAGGCGAAGTGACCATCGCGTCAATCGATGTCTCGCCGATTACTGGCAATGCCTCCAACCAAGCCATTGCTCTCATGATCAGCGGCACGGAAGCCGGCTCAACGCTGGTCATCGAGGGCTCGGCTGACTTGACTGACTGGGACACGCTTGGCCAAGCGAGCGCCACCGGGTCACCAACCCAATGGGAACAACAGCGAGCGCTCACCGCCACGCCGATGTTTTATCGCGTCAAAGTCACTGATGATGGCGACACGCTGGCCGACGGCATTTACGCGAAGATCACAACGAACCTCGGCGTGATGCTGGCCAGGCTTGAGTATGAAAAGGTGCCACTTATCGTCGCCAACTTTGTCGGCTTGGCCGAAGGTACAAAGTTTTACAGCAAGGATCCGCAGGTATTACCGGTAGACTCGGAAGGCAAGCCGTACTTTGATGGGCTGGTTTTTCACCGGGTGATCAAGGACTTCATGATCCAGGGCGGCTGCCCGCTGGGCAACGGCACCGGCAATCCCGGTTACTGGCTGCCAGACCAGTTCCATCCCGATCTCAAGCACTCCGGCCCGGGCATCCTCTCGATGGCCAACTCCGGCGAAAATACGAACGGCAGCCAGTTTTTCATCACGCACGCCGCGACACCGTGGCTAGACTTCACCGACATCCGAGCCGGGAATCACTCGGTGTTTGGCAAGGTGGTCGAGGGGATGGACGTCGTGGACGCAATCGCCGGCGTGACTGTCAGCGGAACCAGTAAACCCAAGACCGACGTCGTCATCGAAAGCATGCGTATCATCCGCGTGGGAGAAAAAGCCAGGGCGTTCGAGGCGACCGAGGAGTCGATCGACCAAATGCTGCGAGACATCGCCGCAAGGCAAATGAAGGAAATCCAGGAAGTGTTGAATATCGAGCCGACCGACTCAGGTCTCATTTACGAGGAGTTCAAGCTGGGGAGCGGCGAACTGGTGAAGGAGAGCGACACGGTCACGTTTGATTACATCGCGGAACTGGTCTCCGAGGTGAACGAGTTTGGCCGGGTGTTTGCCGACTCATATAATCCGCCCAGACCGCTAACAATTAAAGTATCGGATCTGGCAACAGTGCTGCCGGGTGCAGCCGAGGGACTGAAGTTGATGAAAAAAGGCAGCAAAGCTCTACTGTACATTCCGCCCAGGCTGGCCTACGGCAAACTCGGCTTCTTCGCCGCGCGCGTCCCGGCCCACTCGGTGGTACTGATGCAAATAACGCTGCTCGACGTGACACCGGGTGGGTGATCAGCGAAGTTTTGCGCGGTAAAACTCCCGCTCTGCGCGGGTGGTGTTCGAGTACTCGAGCACGCCGGAACCGTCGAGCAACTCCAGGTCCGGCCCGGGTTCCCACGCCTTCAAGTCCGGGCTGCGGTCGAGCGAAAACCGTTGGCCAGGAAAGCCGCGAAAGTCAAAGTTGTTCGTGACCTCGCCATCGGCGGAAACAGCACGCTCCCAGCGAATCAAGATCGGGCTGGTACGCGATACGACTTCCTTTCGTAGAATAATTCCCTCAAGCCCCACGGCCAACAACTGGCCGCTGTTGGCCAACGCGCCGTAGAGCGACAAGCCGGTGATCGTGCCCTTGGCCTGCCACGACTCGAGGTCGGGGCTCGTCAGTACCGTGCCGTTCGCGCCGATGACATACCACGTGTCGCCTACCCGGGTGACGTCGTTGAGCCACTGATCGGTGCCACTTTCGCGCCTGGCCCAGTTTTCGCCGTTGGCGCTGGTGAGGATAATTCCCGCCTGGCCAACTGCGACAAGCTGGTCATCGAACGCGCGTACGCGATAAATCCACTCGGTCGTGCCGGAGGTCTGCCCGATCCAGTCAGCGCCATCGGGCGAAACGATGATGATACCGTCCTCGCCGGTGGCTACAAAACGGCCCTGGAACGCCTCGACGCTGGTGAGGATGCCCGCGGTGGGTGCCTGGTGCTTGCTCCATTGCTTGCCATCGCTGGTCGTCAATACCGTGCCCTTGCCGCCGGTAACGACCCACGTCTCCCCGAGCGCAGCCACGCCCTGCAGATCGTTCTCGGTCGGCTTGGGATCGGCAACCTCCCAGACAAGGCCAAGTGTGTTGACCTTGTTTGTCACCGCTTGGCCAAGGTCATTTTGGGTGACGACATTGGTCCACGAGTTGTGACTGGTCAGCAGTTGGCCGTGGTTGCCGACGGCGACGAGTAGATTCGTTGTTCCGCCGACGCCGAGCAGGATCGAGTCCGTCGCCGACTCGGGCGTGACCTCAAGGTTCCACAAGGCGCCGTCACGGCTAGTCAGCACGGTGGAGTGGTCGCCCACGGCAACCATCAGGTCGCCGACCCGGTTGATGTCCCAAAGCCAGTTGCGCACCGAGTCGTCGGCTGTGAACCAATACAGGTACTGGTCATCCTCCTCGTCACGCACGCTGTCCACCAGCATGCCGGTACGGCCGCCGAGCAGGAATTTATCATCCACCTCGACGGCGCAATAGTAGGTCCAATCGGGTGGCGGCGAAGGATTGGTACCCTCGTCGTTCTCCAGCAGATCCACCCAGTACATGAAGAAATCAAGCACACCCTTTCGCACGACATTCTCACCGGCAACGATGACCTCCGATGCCGTGCCGGTGACGGCGTTTAAGTTTTTGTCGGTGCCGGATTGGGCTGCGAGCCATGACAGGCCATCATTGTAACTGAGTAGCACGACACCATCATTGCCAACCGTCCAGAGACGTTTGTTGACGTAGGCCAGAGCGTTGAGGTCGCGGTTGGTTCGGCTCTGACGCTTGGTCCACGAACTGCCGTTGGTACTCGTGGCCACAAGACCGCCCTCGCCCACGGCAACGAAATAGTTTCCCGTCCAAATCAGCGCGTGAATGTGGTTGTTATATCTAAAGGTTCGTTTGCGCCACTTCTGCCCGTCGGTACTGGTATAGAGCATGCCATCGTCGCCGCCAGCAACGATGGTTTCGCTCGAGGCCGCCAGGGCGCGAAAGTCGCCGCTAGCCGGTTTATCCAGTTTACCCGGTTCAAACTGCTCCTCGCTCTCGCTGTAAAGAAGTATGCCGTCCTCGCCAGCCACAATCGCCTGTTCATTGAAGAACACGATGGCACGCAGCGTATGCTCGACACCGCTCTCTCGGGGAAACCATTGTACCATATTTTGGCTGGTGTGGATCGAGCCGTTGTCGCCGACCTCAATCGAGAAGTCGTCGCCCTTCGCGATGGCCCGAATGGAGTTACCGTGCGGTTGGGGGTTGGACCAGCGCCATGGCCCCTCCGCCGCCTCGGCCGGGCGCGGCCCGATCGATGCCACCATGCCTAACAACAGCAGAGCCATGGTCGAATGCGAATGGATTGTCACGAAATGCATCGGATGATTTCTTTTCAAGAACTCACTGGCTATCAAATGCTTCAACTCAATAAAACAACTCACCGTTTTCCATAGCAATAGCGATACCGATCAAAAAAACGTTCCAATTGGGTCGTTTTAGTCAACAAATCGATGATCAAATGTGTGACCCTGGCGCACTTGGGAGTATCCGCCTCCGACCAACAAACAGGGAAAAGACCTCCCAACAAAGCAAGGGCAGGCATGCCTGGAATATGCCCACCCTAAAGTAATTCAAAACTTGGTAAGTATCGCACCACACTCGGCGAAGCGGGTCAAAGTCTGAAGACAGTGACCACAGTTCTTTTAAGTGAACCTTTCCGCCACCACGATTCTTATTGCCACCGCGAGCATGACCCTTAGGGCCGCCAGAAAACAGGCGTTGTTCCTCCTGCACCGATCATCAGAACAGCCGTCATTGCTATCAACATCTTTAGTTTCATAATGTTGCTATTTTATTCTCTCCCATCCCAGCCATGTTGCCAGGTGATTGACTAGTCGTTTGTGGAATGGGGTTGGTTACAACTGTTCCGCAGGCCGATCCCGTTAATCCAACTCATCGGCCATGACCATTTCCCGTGTGTAGTAGATGAGACGGCCGCAGTTTGTGCAGGTAGCCATCTCGCGCCCGCTCTTGGCATTGACGATTTCCTGGGTCTGGAGCTTCATATGGCAGCCGCCGCAACTGCCGTGATCGATGCCGACAATCACTCTGCCCTCCTTGGAGTCGAGTAGTCTCTCGTAGTGTGCGAACGTTTTTTTGTTGATTGTTGTGACAATCTCCCCGCGCCCGTCATCCAGTTCGTCGAGCTCCCTTTCAATGTTTTTCTCGCGCTCGTCGAGGTTGGAGAGCGTTGTTGCTTCGGACGCCTTGGCCTCCTCAGCCGCCCGCTCAGCGTCCGCAAGCTTTGTCTTGAAGGCATCCTGCTGCTCCATCAACTCCAGTTCCCGATCCTCGATTTCCGAGATGGCCTGACGTGTGTGGTCAATCTCCCGGCCCAGCGCCTGGTACTCCTCGTTCTTCTTGGTCTCAAGTTGTTGCTGGGAGTATTTTCGAATCTGCTCCTTACGGGACTCTACCTCGTTCTCCAAATCCTTCCGGCGAACCTCCAGCTGCATATGATCCTGCTTGACCTGCTCCAATAGCTGCTGGGCCTGGAGGCTGTCCCGCCCGGTCTTTTCACGCTCAGGATCGATGGATTCCAACTCAGCCTCAAGCCGACTGGCCTTTGCGTCACGATCCTGCAAGACCAACAGTTGGCGGATATCCTCGTTCATAGGGCCGGGCATCATTAACCACTTAACCGTCCCGGGTCAACGATCGCACGCCAGCAGCAAAAAAAACGGTTGATCAAAGGCTTCGAAAAACCGTTTGCCAAGCACCCATGCCATCGGCAGAATGCCCCGCCCTTTGGTCGGGACGTGGCGCAGCTTGGTAGCGCGCCTGGTTCGGGACTAGGAGGTCGCAGGTTCAAATCCTGTCGTCCCGACCATTTCTTATTCCTAGCGTTTTCCCACAAACACCCGCTTGACCAAGCGTCTGGTCGCTCAGCAATCCTTATCCGCCTTGGGGTCAAACACATCCCGCAAACCGTCGCCTAGAAAGTTGAGCGCCATCAACAACGCCGCCAGGCAGCCGGCCGGGAACGCAATCATCCACCAGTAAACGCGGATCGGGTTGATCTGCGCCGCCCCCTCAGCGATCAACGACCCCAAGCTCGCCCTTGGCGGCTGAATACCCAAGCCGAGATAACTCAGGAACGACTCGTACAGAACCACCGCCGGCAGCGTCAGCGTCAGATAAACAATCACCACGCCAAAGACGTTCGGCAGAATATGCCGCCACAAAATTGCACGTGTGCCGAGGCCAAGCGACCGCGCCGCCTCAACAAATTGCCGCTCGCGCAGTGCCAGCACCTGCCCGCGCACGATACGCGCCATCGTCAGCCACGACACCGCACCCAGGCCGGCGTAGAGCAAAAGCATCCGCGCCGTCTCGCCGCCATCGCCACCAAAGGTTACTTGCAGCCAACGCTGCAAAACCCCCTCCAGCGTCGTGATGATCACAATCACAAAAATGATCGACGGCAGCGAGTAAAGCACATCCACCGTGCGCATCAGCAGGTTGTCCCAGCGCCCGCCGAGAAAACCGGCCGTCGCGCCCCACGATACGCCGATTACCAAACTCACCAACGCGCCGACCAGGCCGACCATCAGTGAAATCCGCGTGCCGGCCAACACGCGCCCGAACAGGTCGCGCCCGTGCACGTCGGTGCCAAACCAATGGCCGCCGCTCGGCGCGGCAAACTGAGCCTCGCTGTGCACGTCGCTCTGGCTCGAGATCAACGGCCAGGCCAGCGCCAGCGCGATCAGGACCAGCAGGAACAACGACGCCATCATCGCCGGACGGTTGTCGCGAAAGCGCAGCCAGGCGCGGCGGTTCGGCGACTCACCGTTCTCCAGCGCTTGGCCAGATTGGTGTCTTGCCTCAACCATACTTCACGCGCTTGTCCAGCAAGCCGTACACGACATCGACCACCAAATTTAGTACCAACAACATCACGGAATACAAAATCACCAACCCAACCACCATCGTATAATCGCGGTTGATCGAGCTGCTCACGAGGAACACACCTATGCCGGGAATCTGAAACAGGTTCTCCACCACGAACGAACCCACCAACAGGTCGGCCAACAACGGCCCGCTGTACGTCACCACCGGCAGGAGGCCTTCGCGCAAGGCATGTCGTAGAATGATCGATCGTTCACTCACCCCCTTGGCGCGCGCGGTGGTGATGAAGTCCGAATGCAACGCCTGGCTCATGCCCTCTCGAGTCAACCGCGAAACTTTCCCGGCGAAGTAGGTGCCGAGCGCGATCGCCGGCAGGATCACATGCCACGGTCCACCCCAAAGTCCCACCGGGAACACCGGCAACTTGATCCCCAGCAACACAATCAGCACCGGCCCCAGCACAAACGCCGGTATGCACACCGCGAGAATGGAAAAAAAACTGCCGACATGATCCTGCCAGCGCCCCCGGCGAACCGCTGTCCACACGCCCAGCGGAATCCCGAAGCCAAGCGCGAAGCAGAATGACAAGATCCCCAGTGACAACGACACCGGCAACCCCTGGGCGATAATGTCATTGACCGAGTGGTTGCGATACTTCAGTGACGGTCCGAAGTCGCCACGCACCAAGCCACCCTTGAACGCCCGCCACTCATCGTTTCGTTTTTCAAAACCGATGCCGATAAATCGCAGGTACTGTTTCCACAGCGGCTCGTCGAGGTGATACTTGGCCTTTAGATTGCGCTCGATGTCCGGCGTCGCCGGTGCACGCTCCTTGTCAAATGGCCCGCCCGGCGCAACACGCACCAAACAAAACGCGAGGAAACTAATCACGAGCACCAACGGCACCAGCGTCGCCAAGCGCCTCAAAAAATAGGCCAAACTCACTGCGCAAAACCATGCCCGTGCACCCGCAACGCTGTAAAGAGCAGGCCGCTTGAACCGCTTCGCCAAGCGGGCATATAGAGACATTTTGTCCCTATTAAGGGTTCATTCAAATCGTGTCAATATGTCCCTATAACGTATATTTTTTCGAAAAAAACTCCCATTTTTTCTGTTTTTCACCCTTATCATACTTGGCACGATGACTGCGTATAGGTAGCCAGTTGGTTCGATAGAAACCGTTAACCTGAAAACAGAAAGGAAAATAATTATGATGACTTGTTCGAAACGAAATACGAATCCGTTGAATGTATTTGAGGATGTGTTTGGCACCCTGTTCAACGACTCAGTCGGGAGCTTGGCCAAGGCCACACAAGCCGGCACCTGGAGCCCGGCGGTGGATATCGTCGAGTCGACCGACTCCTACACGCTGACTGCCGACCTGCCCGGCCTGACCAAGGGCGACATCAACCTGAGTGTGGAAGAAGGCGTGCTGACATTGACCGGCGAGCGCAAAAGTGAGCACATTGAGAACAAGGAATTCGGCCACCGCTACGAGCGAGCTTACGGCAAGTTCAGCCGCTCTTTCCAACTGGACAGCGGTGTTGAGAACGGAAAGATCAAGGCCGAGTTCAAGAATGGACTGCTCAAGGTCGAGTTACCGAAGGTCGAGGCCAGCAAACCGTTCGAAGTTTCAATTGCCGAGTAATCCGGATTAATTATCAGGACAATCCCCAAAGCGGAGCCAATCGGCTCCGCTTTTTTTGGCGCCTAATCTCGAGGTGGGCGTGCTGTCCTAGGGCGCCTCAAAGAAAATACCGTGTGCAATGCTGACAACTGGGGCAGACGCTTTACGCAAAAATGCACCTGGCCAAGCGCTTGGACGGGGTGAAAGATTATATTGAATACTACCGTCCACGCTCGCGACGGTCGTCGCCTCCCCGACTCCGGCTGCTGTAACGTTCGCGCATCTGTTGCGCGTACTTTTGCCGATCTGCATCCGACATGTTGGCAAATCGCTCCCGCAATTCATCCCGCGATGATCGTTCGCTACCTCCTCCTGAGCGCTTGGCCGCCTCCTCGGCTCGTTGCCTTTCAATGCCCGCCCTGATCTGGGCCGCCTGCTTCGCAACGGCACTGGAACCGGATGACTTGGAAGAGGAGGAACTTCTCGAGGATGGTTTTCGAGGTGCCTTGGATACTGATGTCTTGAAGCCATCCTCCTTGAAACTTAGGCCGCGAAGTTCTCCAAACTCCTTGATGGTGACTTTCCCTGTTGCCTTGTCGATTGAGACGATCTCGATACCGTCCTTTTTTTCGCCGGCCGCCAATTGCAGGTATTTGGGGGGCTCAGCGGCTTTCTTCTTGGTATCGATCAGCGCAAGCGCCGCGCGTTCCACGCCCTCTTGTCGGTAAATCCCTGTCAGCTTGATGTCCTCACTTTTCGGGGGCTCGGGTGCGGTTTTGGGTGCAGGAGGCGGTTCACCGGTGAGGTCAAACGCATTACGTTTACTGATGGTAAGATACGGGTTTTCGATCGGCCGCACGGTATCGACAAACGACATAAAAATGCCCAAGACAGCTACCGCAAACACTGACTTTCCTCCGTTTTTCACGATTTTGCTCATTTTTTAGGCCACAAGCCTGCCCTCGCCGGCCAACCCGAACACAGGTTAAACGTTATTCCGAGGCAAATAGTTACGAAAAACTGCCCTAGGATAGGCGGGGAAATCATACCTTCGCTATACCAGCGCGTCATGGATCACGTTGCCGTGGACGTCTGTCAATCGAAAGTCTCGGCCTTGGAATCTGAAAGTCAGCCGTTTGTGATCCAGTCCCAACAGATGCATCACTGTCGCGTGCAGGTCGTGCACGTGGCACTCCTGATCGATCGCGCCAAACCCGAACTCATCCGTCTCGCCAACGATGTTACCGGGCTTGATGCCGCCGCCAGCCATCCACATGGTGAATGCGTCGATATGATGATTGCGTCCCTTGGTCTGCCGCGCCTCACTCATCGGTGTGCGGCCAAACTCGCCGCCCCAGATCACCAGCGTGTCGTCGAGCATTCCGTGCGCCTTGAGATCCTTCACCAGCGCCGCGCTGGCCTGATCGACATCATGTGTCACTTTGTCGAAATCCTTGGTCAGAGTCTCTCCCGGGCCGCCGTGGCTGTCCCAGTTCGTGTGGTACAACTGCACAAACCGCGTGCCGCGCTGAATCAAGCGCCGCGCCAAGAGGCAGTTATTGGCAAAACTCGGTTTACCCGACTCAACACCGTACAGGTTGAGGGTCGCCTTTGATTCTCCAGAAATATCCATCAACTCCGGCGCGCTGGACTGCATGCGGTACGCCATCTCGTACGAGGCAATACGAGTGTTGATCTCCGGGTCACCAGTTGCCACCAGGCGCTTCAGGTTGAGTTTGTTAATGATGTCGATCGAGGCACGTTGACGCTCGCGGCTAATGCCGGCCGGGTTGGCCAGGTTAAGGATCGGGTCGCCCGAGCCCCGTAGCGGCACCCCTTGATACGTGGTCGGCAGAAAGCCACTCGCCCAGTTGGCCGCCCCGCCGCGGGGTCCCCGTGAACCGGAGTGCAGCACCACGAATCCCGGCAGACTTTGCGATTCGCTGCCGATACCATACGTCACCCACGAGCCCATGCTGGGCCGCCCAAAAATCCCGGTGCCGGTATTCATGAACAGCTTCGCCGGCGCGTGGTTGAACAGGTTCGTCTTACAGGTGCGAAACATCGTCATCTCGTCGGCAATGCCGGCGATGTGCGGGATGTTCTCGCCGAACCACATGCCACCCTGCCCGTGCTGCTGAAATTGTTTCACCGGGCCAAGCAGTTTTTTCTGGTCCTTGAAAGTGCTGTTCATAAAGGCGAACCGCTTGCCCCTGATGAACGACTCGGGGATGTCACCGCCGCTGCGCCTGGCAAGCTCCGGTTTCCAGTCAAACAACTCCAACTGCGACGGGCCGCCGGCCATGAACATGTAAATAACATTCTTCGCCCTTGGCTGAAAGTGAGGCTTGCCGGGCTTAAACGGATTCACACTCGCCGCGCTGGCCAAGTCGTCCCCGAGCAGCGAGCCAAGCGCGATCGAGCCCAGGCCCACCGAGCATTGGCTGAAGAAATGTCGGCGAGTTGTCTGTTGCAAATCCATTTGCTGCGCCTGGCTGTCCATTAAATCGTTCATCATTCGCGGGTGATCGTTTCGTCGAGGTTCAGCAACACACGCGCCGCCATCGTCCACGCCGCCAACTCTGCGTTGCTACTGGCTGGCTGCGTCGCTTGGCCAAGAGACCTGGACGTGGCCACCACCGACTCAGCCTCAGCGGATTGCACGGCAAACTCGCTGCGCTGGCTCTCGACCAGGCCGGTGAGCAGCCGTAGTTCCTCCGCGTCCGGCTCACGCCCGAGACACAGCCGATAACCCAGGCGAATGCGTTTCGCCGAACTGTCGGTCTCCGCCATCAGCCGCTTGGCCAGGCCGAGCGCTAACTCGACGAAAGCCGGGTCGTTCATAAGCGTCAGCGCCTGAAGCGGCGTGTTAGAGCGGATACGACGCGTGCACGCGGCCAGCCCGGCCGGGGCGTCAAACACCTTCAGCGCCGGGTGCGGTGTGTTTCGCCAACGGTAGGTGTACGCGGCGCGGCGGAAACGATCCTCACCGCCGCTGGCCTTCCAGGTTTTTCGATGCTGGCCAAGGTCCATGCAGCCATCCGGCTGCGGCGGGAACACCCCCGGCCCACCCATCTTCGCGCTAAGCAACCCGCTCGAGGCGAGCGCAACGTCGCGCACCACCTCAGCATCCAGGCGAAAGCGCGCCTGCCGGCCGAGCCACTTATTGTAAGGGTCAACACGCTCCAAATCCGCGCGGCGCAGTGATGCCTGCCGGTACGTCGCCGAGGTGACGATCAGCCGGTGAATCTGTTTCTGGCTCCAGCCGTTCTCCATGAATTCCACCGCCAACCAGTCGAGCAGTGCCGGGTGCGTCGGCGGGGTGCCCTGCGAGCCGAAGTCATTCTCCGTCTGCACGATGCCACGCCCGAAAAAGTGCTGCCACATGCGATTGACAGCCACGCGCGCCAGAAGTGGATTGTTGCGATCAGCAACCCAGCGGGCGAAGCCCAGCCGATCCCCGTTTGCCTTGGCCAGGCGGTGCAGCACCGACGGCGTTCCGGGTTGCATCACCTCGGCCGGGCGGGTGAAATCGCCCTCTACAAAACGATGAGTCGTACGCGGCTTTCCACGTCTGGCCATGACTAGGGTCGTCGCCGCGGCTGGTCGCGCCTTTTTCAGCTTAGCCAGGTTGGCCTCGAGCGGCTTGCGCTTGGCGTCCTCCTTGCCATGACCTTTCAACTCCGCCTCAAGCTGCTTCACGCGAATGTCGTGCTGCACGCGCCTTGCCATGACATCAGCCGTTGGCGCCTCGATGCGCGGCTCATCGGCGTTGTTGAAAAACGCAAACAACCGGTAATACTCGAGCTGCGAAATGGGATCGAACTTGTGGTCGTGGCACTGCGCGCAGCCAAGAGTCAGTCCGAACATCACCTCGCCGGTCGTGGCGATGCGGTCAAAAATCGAGTCGATTCGGAATTGCTCCTTGTCCACTCCGCCCTCGGTGTTGATCTGTGTGTTACGGTGAAACCCGGTGGCGATCCGCTGGGCCAGGGTCGCGCCCGGCAACAGGTCGCCGGCGAGCTGCTCGACGACAAACTGATCGAACGATAAGTCGCGGTTCGTAGCGTCGATCACCCAGTCCCGATACGGCCACATCGACCGCCCGGCATCGTGGCTGTAGCCGTCGGAGTCCGCGTAGCGCGCCATGTCCAACCAATGGCGCCCCCAGCGCTCGCCGTAGTGCGGCGACTGCAACAACCCGTCCACCACCCTTTCGAATGCGTCCGGACTTTTGTCCGAGACAAACGCAGTGATCTGAGCCGGGGCCGGTGGTAGGCCGGTCAGATCGAGACTCACGCGGCGCAGCAGCGTCGCCTTGGGCGCCTGCAATGACGGGACAACACCCGACTCCACCTGCCTGGCGGCGACAAAAACATCAACCGCGTTTTTCGCCCATGCACTCCGGTCGGCAGCCAGGCTTGGCGGCGGTTGGCGAACCGGTCTATTAAACGCCCAATGCCGGTTATACTCGCCGCCGGCCATGACCCATTCACTCAGCAATTTCACCTGCTCCGGGGTCAGTCGGCTATTTGCCTCTGGTGGAGGCATCCGCGTGTCAGGATCTGTGGACGTGATCCGCACCAGCAACTCGCTCTTGGCTAAATCCGCAGGATCGACAGCTCGCACGCCGTCGCGCGACTGAGTCGCACCTTCAAGTGTGTCAAGACGCAGACCAGCCTTGCGCTTGGCCGCATCCGGCCCGTGGCATTGGAAACAGTTTCCAGAAAGCACCGGTCGAATATCCCGATTGAAATCGATCTTCACCGCCCCCGGATTAGCCAAGCCGACAGCCAACGCGCCGACCAAGGCGATCGACTTGGCCAAGCGGCGATAATTCAACGGAATGAATGGACTCACAAAAAAGACGAGACGAATCCTCCAACCCAGCGGCCGGCGGGAACGAATACAATAGTTACTAAGCGCTCCAAGATTGAATTCCTAAAAAATCTCAAAATGATTAAGCCTCAACTGTAAGCGAGAACCTCTGGATGACGTTGCGGCCGGACTTTCGGAACGGGCGCGGCATCGGCTGGGCGATCCCTTTAAGGTCAATGGTCCGGCAGCGCACATCGTAACTGCCGGGAGCGATTCCCTTCAGCAACGTGGCCCAGTGCGCAAGCGTGTAGCGCATGGGCCAGTGTTTCGGTCGGCCGTTCGTGTCAAAAAACCGCACGTTGTCCGGCAGCCTGCCACTGGGCAGGTCTCCGCCCCATTGGGTCGGCGGTGGCAGAATGGTTGCATCCCTCCAAGGCGCCTTGGTGAAGTAAGGATCGTTCTCAGGCCACTCGTTGTCTTTCGGGTTGATCCAAATTTGGACCTTGCTCAATCCACCCACACCCACCTGTGCCCAGCCAGTTATCGGAACCGGTTCACCGGCCTTGACCTTTTCCGGCTTGAAGTGAAACCGGCTCATGGTTTTCATCCAGCTGTCAATGTCGTTGTTGGCGTCGGCATAGGTGTCGTTGGCCTGGTAATTGTTGGTGAGCACAACGCTCTTGAGCCACTTGACCGATTTGAAGCCATAGGCATCGGGCACCAGCATCCGCACCGGGCCACCCCGTTTGCCGGTGAGCCATTGGCCATTGAGCTTGTAACAGAGGATCACTGGGTTGTCGCCCGGTGGATCCTCAAGCACCCGACCGATCGGCAGTGAACTCCGGAATATTTGCTCGGGATCCTCATTGTGGTGGCCGTAATAAAACACGCGCCGGATATTAGCCGTCGGTTTCGTGGCCCAAATGACGTTGCGCAGCGGCACCCCCTCCCACAAGCCCATGCCCAGCGGCGCACCAATATTGTTGCAGGTCATGATCTTGAGAAACCGCACAGCATGTTTCTCGGCCAGCTTCATGAGCCCGTTGAAATCCAGCGCGTTGCCCTCAGCCCTTGAGAGCGGGTGGTCCATCTGCGGATCGCTTTTAGGATCCGGGACAACATCAAGCTTCCAGGTTTCCCTTTCCAAACCAACTTTGAGACGCTTTTCCAAGGGCAGTTGATACGGCAAGGGGTCACCACGCTCGATCGTGCCGAAATCATCCTGCGGCGTGAAATACTCGAGGTCAGCCGTTGCTTCGTCGATGAGGGATTGATCGGAATCGGCCCAGGCATGGAGCGGTTTCAGAGCAGCAAAACCAACCGCACCCAATTGCAGGAAGTAACGCCGAGTCACCTCAAGGTGTTGCCGGTAGAGTTCGCTCGAGAGAGTCATCGGATGCGCGGAGATTGTGCACTCAACACTGGTAGACAATCAAGAAAACGCTGGACCAAATAACGGGCCCGTAGACCAGTGCACCCGGCACGCGCCTTGGCTGCCGGACTTTATTTAAAGGAATTGGGGTTGTTAATTTCCGCCCGATTTTCTAGATTTCTCGCTTATCAGTGTCGTGAGGTTATTCCTAAAAAACACCGTCGCAACCTTGATATTTGCGGGGTGCGCATCTCCTGAACCGACTGCCATCCCAACACCTGGGATGGCCATATGGGCGGCGGCTGAGACGGGGAACAGAGAAATTATCCTCCGGCATTTGGCGGCTGGAACTGACCCGGACACCAGAGACAAAAGATACGGAGCATCTCCCCTCCACTGGGCAGCGTGGTGCGGACACCACGATATCGTAAAGTTGATCATCGCGGCCAGAGCCAATATGAACGCAGTCAACTTCGATGGCGAAACGCCGCTCGATTGCGCGAACAACTTCTCCCAAAACGAAATCGCAGCCCTCCTCCGAGAGCACGGCGCCAAGACGGCTGATGAACTGAAAACCAAAGCAGCGAAATGAACACAAATACCAAGCGGGCGTTCACGCTCATCGAGCTGCTGGTGGTGATCGCCATCATTGCCATCCTGGCGGGGTTGCTGTTGCCAGCCCTGGCCAAAGCGAAGGGGAAGGCCAGGCAGACCCAGTGCCTGGGCAACATGAAACAGATTGGCATCGCGCTGGTGCTTTACGAGAACGACTTCGAGAAATACCCGCCCAAGGCGTCGCAGGTGCCGGACTTCATGAACAAAGGCAACTCCTACTGGCGAAACAACTGCCTGTACGCCATCGCGCCCTACCTCCAAAGACAAGACCGACCCAGTACTGAAGTGTACTCGTGCCCGGATGCGAAAAAACCGGGTGACGCGTCGGACGCCACCAAAACCAGTGCCACCAGTTACCTGCCCAACGGAGTAGTAATGGATATGTC
This sequence comes from Pedosphaera sp., assembly GCA_022451065.1. Lineage (GTDB taxonomy): Bacteria > Verrucomicrobiota > Verrucomicrobiia > Limisphaerales > UBA1096 > UBA1096. The sequence goes on from JAKUOU010000031.1 coordinate 29,248, forward strand.
AATGGATCGCGTACTTAACCCTTCCCAAGTGGCAATCATTCAGGAAACCGTCCGGCTAGTAAGCTATACGGCATTACGGCCCTCCTACGGGCCGTCGTTTGGCGGGTGCGGCAAGGGCATGTACACCTACTGGCACCACTCAAGAGGGCCTAACTCAGACTGGTACGCCTCCGTGCATTTTAGGGGCGGGAACCTCGTCATGTCCGACGGCCATGCCGAGTATCGCAAGGCATCCGCGCTGCGCGCCAAACACTTCGGTCTGACGGACGGCCCCTCGGGAAAAGCAGAGGACACCCAGTCCGCACCTGATAACGCCTGCTACAAGCCTGCCTTCGGATATTGACAACGGAATGCCAAGCGGCACTTTCTCCTACTTTGCAAACTGGTTGGATACAGGAAAGTAGTTCGTAGTCGACCCAGCCCACGTAGCGTGAATGGTGTCTCCCACTGATCTATTCGGTCGACCCGCATGCTCAACCCTTTGGAGCAATCAAGTAATGATTCGCGTAGCGGTTCCGACATCGAGTCCTTATCGATTCCCGGTCACCAAGCCACTGCTCACCTGAAAATCGATCCGCGGCAAGATGTTCCATTTGGTAACGGCTGCGGCCTTGGCATATGAGATCCGCCATCAAAAGGCCCACCGAAGTGCTCTGGAAAACTCCGCGGCCGTTGAACCCGGTGCAGTGATAAAGCCCTTCGACATCGTGCACCTGACCGCAAAGCGCATGCCCATCGGGAGTGAAAGTCATAATGCCCGTTGTGACGCTCATGGGTGTTCGTTCGTTGATGAATGGAAATCGCCGCGATGCCGCCTCAATCAGCAGGGCAACATTGAGGTTGTCCCTTTGAATCCGAATTTCCGACATTTGGAAATCCTCAGGTAATGCTTCCATACTGTATTCAACAGGCTCCTGCTCGTAGGAACCGACCAGTATCCCCCCCATCTCAGGTCTCGAATAAAGGCGGTTGGCCCTGTCCCTTATAGCGGCATCTGTGGGCGCAATCTGCACATCCGAAATGGGTTCCGTGACCAGATAATAATGTCCCAGTGTAGCAGTCGCCATGGGGGTCTGGGTCAACTCCGCAACGAGATAGGACCACGGGCCGGCCGCGTTGACCACGATAGGGGCAAAAAAAGTTTTGTCGGCAGTTTGGACACCCTTAACCCTGCCTCCTTCAATCATGATGTCCTCCACGAGCGTATCGGACAATAAAGTGGCCCCTGAATCCCGCGCAATCCTCATGTAACCGCTCAATAGTTCGCTAGGCGCGAAATGCCCGTCGGTCGGGCAGTAGCAAAACTCAATCAAGTCATCGGCTTGCATGCAAGGCAGCCTACTCTTGGCGAATTCCCTGTCCACAAGCTCAATCTCGAAGCCAATTGCTTTTCCCGATTCAACAAAGTCTCTCAACTCCATTGCCCGATCCTCGGTGGAGGCAACGTGAAGTGATCCTGTCTTAGTGAAGATTTTCTGGTTGAGTTTTCTCTCCATTTCGCGAACCACCTTGATGCCCTCCATGAGTAGTCGCGTTTCGCTCGGGTTGCTCCTTAGCTGACCTCCCAGACCGGCTGCCTGGCCCGTTGATCCAGAACCGAATTGAGCTTTATCTAAAACAAGCACACTTCTGCCCCGAAGCGCGAGTTGCATTGCGGTACTGCAACCCGATGCCCCGCCGCCAATTATTATAACGTCAAAGGCCCTATTCATTAATCGTTACGATCTTTATAAAAACTATCCCCAGCAGTTGTCGTGTTAAGTCGACCTGCCACAAAATCAACACCCTACAGAAAACGTGCAACCGACCGAGCCACGCTACAGCCATTGAAGTAGCACCACTGCGCACCGTGAAAGCCGCCCAGCACATTCCCGGCTGCGAACCAGCCCGGTTGCGACAACGCCTGGCCCTGTGCCAGTTGCAATTGCCTTGATGGCAGATCGACGGCCATACCAGCCATCAGTGCCAGTTCGGTGTTGGGCACCAGTTGGCCGCAAATGATTACACCGTCCCCCTGCCACTCCTGGCCGTTACTAGACTCGAGGTGAGTAGGGGATCCATGGCCTTTTATCTCGACAGTGGAGACGCCTCCGGACCAATCAGGGCGTGTCCAGCGGCGGAAAAATAGTCGCTCAAAAAAACTAGCCTCGGGACTTCGTCGTCGGTCGATCATTACTGGCTCGTCGCTGCCCAACGCGCAGAGTTTGGCCGCAGCCGAATAGGCGATCAGGTCCGAGCCCACCACTATCGGCTTGCGCGCAGGGAGCAATCCGTGACGGTCAAGCCAACCGGTCACGTGCCGCGTGAAACCGACCCGCGCCGTTCGCGAACCTGCAAGCCACCCTTTCTCAGCAGGTGTTTGTTCCCTGGCACCGGCCGCAAGAACAACAGCATCGGCGACGATATCCTCAAAGCCATCGGGCCCAAGCAGCGTCAATCGTTTTTCGGCGGGATAAATCTTGGTGACTTGGGTGTTCAACCGAATCGTGGTGCTGGTTTGCGCCAAGCGCTTCGTCAAGCGCCCAGCTAATTCCTCACCGAACACCACACGACCACGAGTCCACTCGACGAACGTCGGCACTCCACCCGGTTTTTTTCGGTAACCCATTGGTGTACCACCAACCTCGCCACGACGCTCGATCAAAACGATCGGTCCAACACCACGCTTGGCCAAGCCGACGGCCGCGCCGATGCCAGCCGGTCCGCCACCAATGATTGCAACTTTGAAATGCACCTCGCTCATACTGACACCTCCTTCGGACATACCGTTTGCCCCGGCGCAACCAGCTCGCTGCCCGGTCCATTATTCGTGAGTTGCTCTATCCCGATGCCAGTGTGACCCGAGACGAGTTCGGCCAATGGAACCTTACAATCGAAACCCTGACAACGCCCCATCAATGCCCGAGTGCGGCGCTTGAGTGCGTCCATCGTGCGAGGCCTGATCGGCGAGTCGAGCGCATCACGGATTTCACCCTCGCTGATGACTTCACAAAAACAAACGGCGCAACCGTGATCGGACCGGGCATCGGACACCCCGTCTTCAAACGGCCGACGCCACCAGCCAGGCCAGGCGCTCTCCGGCCGGGCATTGAGCGCGACGGTGTCCGAGAACAACTCAAGGCCAAGCTCCTTCTGCATCCCATCGACCAAGTAACGCGCCAACGAATTGGAGGTAGTCAACCCGGTGGAGCGCACACCTGTAACGGTGACAACTCCGGGTGCGCCGTCATTGTAGCGGATCATGTAACTACCTTGGTTGCAGGCGCATCTCGCACCGGCATAAGTGGCAATGACCGGCTGCTGAGTCAGCCCATTGACCAACCTCGAGCCGCCCTCCATGACCTTACGTATACCCTCGACTGTGGTGTGCGTAGCCTCTGGATCATCAAGCGGCAGATCCTCGGCTGTCGGTCCGGCGAGCAGATTCCCGAAAATGGTCGGTGACACCAGTACTCCTTTCGTGTGCGCGCTTGGCATCGGCAGCAGCATGTGCCGCACGAGTGACCGTGCGCATTTGTCGAACAAAACGAACTGGCCGCGGCGCGGGTTGATGTCGAACGCACCGCCACCATAACCGTCCGCCAAGCGGCGGCTACCCAACCCGGCAACGTTGATGATGCGGCGCGCCGGGAGACGGTGACCATCGTCGGTGACGAGATGATGAACGGGTGCACCTGGCGCTTGGCCAAGCTCCACCCCGGCAATGCCCGTGCCGAGCAGGATGTCCACGCCGTTGGCCAGGGCGACCTCGGCGTAAGCGATCGAAGCCATGAACGGATCACCCACAGACTCGCCCGGCACAAGCAATCCGCCGCGCACGTCCGGCGAGGCGTTGGGCTCGCGCTCTCGAATCTCGGCGGCACTAAGGATGCGTACGTCGGTAGCTTGGTTGGCATGGGCGTTTTTCTCGGCGGCCGTGAGTTGGCGTTCCTGCTCGTCGGTCACCGACAACATAATGCCGCCGATCGGGTCGACTGGGATTTTAAGCCGCGCAGCCAAGTCGGGCCAGGCGGCCCTGGCCTCTTGCAGCAGTTCCGACTCGAGCGTGCCCGGCTTGGCATCGTAGCCAGTGTGGATGATCGCACTGTTCGCCTTGCTAGTACCCTCACCGACATCGTGCAATCGATCGACGAGTAACACACGAAGCTCGTACTGTGACAGTTGATACGCAAGCCCGCATCCAACCACGCCCGCCCCGATGATAACCAGATCGTATGGCTCGAGACCAAGTTGTTCTGACCCGGTAAAACGCAGTGCCTCCTCGCATGTGCCGCGTGGCCAGTTGTAATACAATCGCCCACGAATCTTCGGTTGCCATGTGCCGAACTGCGTCATTTCAAGGCGGCCATCAACCCACAAAACCAAGGAGGCAGCAAGCTCACTCCGCTTGGCCAAGCAGGCTGCTCTGGCAGGTTGCGTTGGGCCGGCAAACGCCGTTAGAATCGCCTCATGCGTTTGCTCCCTGCTCTTTTCTCAACGGCATTGATGATGACAAACCCAATCCCTCACTTAGCCAAGCGCTTGGCCTGCCTGACCGCTGCACTGGTACTACTCGACTGCGGCCTGACTGCCGAGCGTAAAACGGAAAACCTCATCCTAGTCACTCTGGACGGTGTACGGTATCAGGAACTTTTCGGTGGTCTGGACCTCGAGATACTCAAGGCGACCAAAAGCGATGGAAAACCGGAGGACACCAAAACATACAAACGCTTCTGGGCGGAAACACCGGTGCAGCGCCGGAAGAAACTCATGCCGTTTTTCTGGAACGAATGGATGCAACGCCACGGCTCAGTCGCCGGAAATCCACAAAAGGGAAGTGTGGTACGCCTGGCCAACCGGCTGCATTTTTCCTATCCTGGCTACTCTGAAATCCTCACAGGCCATGCAAGGGACGACCTCATCAAAAGCAACGACAAAGTCCTGAACCCCAACCCCACCGTGCTCGAGTTTCTCCGCCACAAACTCGGACTACAGCAAAAACAGGTTGCTGCTTTCGCCTCGTGGGATGTGATCGGGGTGGCGGTGCAACACGAATCGGGCGCAGTATTCACAAACGCTGGGTATGAGACCTACGCTCACCCGGATCCGGCCGTCCAGTCCATGAGCCGGCTACAATTCGAGACCCTCACGCCGTGGGACACTGTACGTCACGACGAATACACCTTTCGTCTTGCCATGGCGCATCTAAAGACCCATCAACCTCGCATTTTTTATCTCAGCCTCGGCGAAACCGACGACTGGGCTCATGAAAAGCGCTACGACCGCGTGCTTTCAGCCCTTGCTCGGTTTGATTCTTTTTTTAACGAACTATGGAACTGGCTGCAGGACAATTCACAATACCGCGACAAAACCACCCTGCTGATCACCACCGACCATGGCCGAGGGAACATTGCGCTGAACTGGCACACCCACAACGCGCAGATCAGGGACGCCAAGAACACCTGGCTGGCTGTCATCAGCCCAGACAGCCCACTTCGCGGCGAGTGGACCGGCGGCGAACCGGTCATCATGAATCAAATCGCAGCCACACTCTGCCATTTCATCGGTCTCGATTATAGTGAACAGAATCCAAAAGCCGGCAAACCTATCGCCCGGCTCTTCGTAAAATAAAACTCCTGCTCACAACAATTGAGGCCGTGCTGTTGGTGGGCTTTTGGGAGTCATATGAGACGCCTGCTCCAGAAAAAAAGACTCCTAATTAGTAGATTCAAAAGCAAATCATGTGCTGCTACATGCTGCCAAAGAAGGCAATATCGAAGCCGTTAAACAGCGCTTGGCCGGTCGCTATTTCTCTTCGCGGATGCTGAATAGATGGGTTTGGTTGCGAATGAGGAGGCGATCGCCTGCCAGGGCAGGGTTGGACATGCTCATACCGCCGGTGTGGTTCACGCGGATCAGCTCGTACTGTTTGCCGGCTTTGAAAACGTACGTGTCGCCGGCTTCGCTCAATGCAAAGACATGACCGCGATACGCCCAAGGTGATGCCGTAAAACCGGTCGGCTTGTCCGGGTTAATCCGTTCCTTGTCAAAGTGCACCTTGCCGGTTTTGGCATCGCGACAGGCAAGGAAACCAAAGTCGAACAGCGTATAAAACTCATCTCCATAAACTAAAGTCGACGGATTGTATGGAGCTGCACGTTTGTCGTACCAAGCGATATACTTGTTACTTTTCTCGCCTGGCTTTAGCGAGATATCTCCCTTGGCTCCAGAACGAATGGCATAAACGTGTTTCTCCCGATCACCCACATAGCCGGAAGCAATATAGAGCATGCCGTGCGCCTCAAACGGCGTCGGGATCACAATCGATGTGCGCGTTTTCCATTTAAGACTCCAAAGCTCTTTGCCGGAAAGGTCGTACGAACGCGTGCGATTACGGCCAGTCAGAACAAGCTCTTTAGTGCCGTCATGTTTCCATACGTACGGTGTCGACCAGTTGCTTGGTTCCTCGCGTTTGATCTTCCAAACTTCCTCGCCGGTCACCTTGTTGTAAACTGCCAACCAACTGTCCTCCTCGTTGTCATTGACGATAATCAAATTATCACCATCAAGAATTGGGGACGCTCCAGTACCCCATCCGTTGCGCATCTTGTACGGCTTGAACATCTTCTTCCAAAGCACCTTGCCGGTTTTGTCGAGGCAGTAGAGTCCATGGCTGCCGAAATAGGCGTAAACCCGCTCGCCATCCGTCACCGGTGTCTCCGCGGCATAACTGTTCTTGATGTGAATCGGCGTCAGCGGCCGAGTCGCAAGTACTTCCTTTTGCCAAAAATAGTCGCCGGTTTTCAACTCAAGGCACAAAACCATAAAGTGGTGCATATGTTTGATCGGCTCCTTGCGGTCGCCACCATAATAGAGCCCTGGTTTGCGCGGCTCTATTTCACCGTCACTCACCGCTGAGGTCAGGTAAATGCGCCCGCTATGCACCACCGGGTTCGACCAACCTAGCCCCGGAACGGCTGTTCTCCACTCAACGTTTTTCTTATCAGTCCATTCAAGCGGGAGGTTNGGGTTATCGGAGACGCCGAGGGTTTTCGACCCACGAAACGCCGGCCAATTCTCCCCCTCCAACGCTTGGCCAAGTGCAGCAAAGCACGCAATACCAAGTGCCAATAAAAACAGGTGACTTTTCATACGGATGAACCTGACGGCAGATTTTAGCCAAGCGCTTGGCCGGTCAAGGAAATTGACCTTNCTCGCTTAGCCAAGTTAGCTGGGGCGCATGAATGTACCGGATGACTTTGCCGTAGTAATGGTCACCGCTCCGGATATGGATCTAGCCCGTCGCCTAGCAAAGGCCGGGCTGGAGGCCAAGCTTGCGGCCTGCGCCAACATCGTTCCGGCGATCGAATCGCATTACTGGTGGGAAGGAAAACTCGAAAGCAGCAACGAAGCGCTGGTGATTTTCAAGACTCGTCAGGAAATGCTACCCAAGCTGGAGCGAGTCGTCCGGGATGTTCACAGCTACGACACCCCGGAATTCGTCGCCCTGCCACTGATCGCCGGTAGCCGAAAATACCTCGCTTGGATCGAGAACAATACGTAAAAAATAACTTTAACGTTAATCTTCTCGGATTGCACCGCTATAAAGCTCAGTTTTGGCTGATTCGACGTTGGTTTCCTGGGATAGGATGAAGGCTTTGACATCCTGTTCGGTGACGAAATACTTTTTTCCGATCTTTCGGGCGCGGATTTTACCTGCTTGGATGTAACGCGTCACCGTCCGATATTTGAGGCATAGCATCTCAGCTACTTCGTGGGCGTCAAAGGCCTTGAAATCATCAACTTCGATCATCGTTCAACTTCAGAAAAAGAACATTGGATTTCATATTATGTCAATAAAATACATTATAATACATTTAAATGACTTTTTATTCTATTTTTTCCTTTAGATTTTACATTTTTTTGTTTGGGCATTCTTCTTGTTGCTCTTTCGGCTTTTGGTACAGTCTGCGCCCTTTTGGTTTTCTGACCATGCAGAATGAAATCAGCCGACGGCGAACCTTCGCCATCATTTCCCACCCGGATGCCGGTAAAACCACCCTCACCGAGAAGATGCTCCTCTACAGTGGCGCGGTGCAATTGGCGGGAACGATACGTTCACGTAAAAACCAGCGGGCGACGACGTCGGATTGGATGGAACTGGAGCGCAAGCGCGGCATCTCGGTCAGTTCGACGGTGCTTCAATTCGATTATCAGGGGTATCAGATTAATCTGCTCGACACCCCGGGGCACAAGGATTTCTCCGAGGACACATATCGCGTGCTTACGGCTGTCGATGCTGTGGTTATGGTACTTGACGCCGCCAAGGGCATCGAGGCGCAGACACAGAAGTTGTTCGAGGTCTGCCGCCAACGCGGTGTGCCGATCTTCACCTTCATCAACAAGTGTGACCGGCCGTCGAAGGGACCGGTCGAGTTGCTGGACGAAATCGAGAGCATACTCCATCTCAAGCCGTTCCCGGTGAACTGGCCAATCGGCGACGGCGCGGATTTCAAGGGCGTGTTCGACCGCTTAGCCAAGCAGGTGCATTTGTTCGAGCGCACGACCGGCGGCGCGTACATGGCGCCGGTCGAAGTCGGCGACATCACGGACGACTTTGTGAAAGAGCAGGTGTCGGAGGAGGTTCTGGCCAAGATCACCGAAGAACTGGAAATGCTGGAGATCGCCGGCGCGGAGTTTGACCGTGACGAGATACTCGCCGGACGAACGACGCCGGTGTTCTTCGGCAGCGCGATGAACAATTTCGGCGTCGAACTGATCCTAAAGGGATTCCTGCATCACGCACCTCCGCCGCAGGGACGTGAGACCAACGGCAAACTCATCAAGCCAAGCGATGAGGAGTTCACCGGCTTCATTTTCAAGATCCAGGCGAACATGGACCCGAAGCACCGCGACCGCATTGCGTACATTCGCATCTGCTCCGGCAAGTTTGAACGAGACATGACGGTCTACCATTCACGGACTGGCAAGAAGGTGCGCCTGGCCAGTTCTCACCGGTTGTTTGGCAAGGAACGCGAGACGCTCAACGAGGCGTTCGCCGGCGACATCATCGGCCTAGTTGGTCACTCGGATTTTGGAATCGGCGACACATTAAGCACCAGCAAGGATACAAACTTTCACGAAATCCCGCGATTCACTCCGGAGAGTTTCTCTTATCTTCACAACACAGACACCGGCAAGTTCAAGCAGTTCCGGCAGGGGCTGGACCAGTTGCTTCAGGAAGGCGCGATCCAATGCCTGAGCCTCAGGGGCAGCGCCGTCACGGCGCCTGTCTTGGGAGCAGTGGGGCCGTTGCAGTTTGACGTGGTGCAGTTTCGGCTGGAGAGTGAGTACAATGCCGTCTCACGACTCGAAACGGCTCCGTGGTCTGTCGTTCGTTGGCTGCCATCAGGATACACCGAGGAGGCGATGGACAAGCTCTCTCCACCAACCGGCTCGCGTTTTGGCTGGGATTCGGATCGCAACCCGGTGCTGCTCTTCGCGAGTGAATGGGCCGCCAGTTACTTCGAGCAAAACAATGGTGAGCTGATTCTCTCCAGAGTTCCGCCCAATCAAAAGGAGCTTTGATCGGCACACCGCCTGTCCAGTTTCCACAAACCCCGAGTCGTGTCCCAGATTCTGAATATTACTTTGCTCGACGCCGCTGGCCTAAAGGTTCGGTTCAACGACCACGAAGTGCTCAAGGCCGCGTCGCTGACGATCCGAGATGGCGATCACTTGGGGATGGTCGGGCGCAACGGCTGCGGCAAGTCGACTTTCCTGAAAATTCTTGCCGGCACAACGCAACCCAATGACGGTAAGGTCACGCTGCGCTCCGGCTTGGTGGTCGGATATCTGCCGCAGGATCTCGATGTTTTGGATGAAGTTTCGGTACTCGACACAATTCGCGACGGAGCGGCGCATCAGTTCAAACTGCTCGACGAATACGAGTCGCTGACCCCTGACTTGAAGCGGCAAAATGAGCTGGAGCAACAGATCGCCACGGCCGATGCCTGGAACATCGACACGCGAATAGAGACGGCGATGACGCACCTGAATACTCCCAACGCAACCCGGCTGATGGGCACGCTGTCCGGCGGCGAAAAACGGCGTGTCGCTCTTTGTCGCGCGATCGTTTCTAATCCTGATTTGCTGATTCTTGACGAGCCGACCAACCATCTCGACACCGACTCGATCGAGTGGATGGCGGAGTACCTGAAAAAGTTTCGCGGGGCATTCCTCGTCGCCACGCACGACCGGTATTTCCTCGATGAAATCTGCAGCCACATCATCGAGCTGCAGGGCGGGCATTTTTTTACGCACAAGGGCAACTACTCAGACTACCTCGAATCCAACCTAGCACGGATGGAAAACGAGCAGGCACTTGAGCTGAAGCGGAAGCGTTTCCTTCGGCGCGAGCTGGACTGGATTCGCCGCGGTCCAAAGGCGCGCACAACCAAAGCCAAGTTTCGCGTGGAGAAATTTCACTCAATCAAAAACAAGGAGGGCCCCGACAAGGAGCTGTCGATGGACCTAATCATCCCGCCGCCAGGGCAGTTGGCCAATCGTGTGGTAGACCTGATCAACGTTGGACTGGAGATTGGAGGTAACGAGTTGATCGATGGATTCGATTTCAAGTTCGAGCCCGGCATGCGGATCGGCATCTGCGGCCGTAACGGCCTTGGCAAAACAAGCCTGCTCAAAATCGTTCTGGGCCAAATGGCCCCGACGGCTGGCAGTCGCAAGGTCGGCGTGCTGACCGCATTCAATTATGTGGACCAGGAGCGGGTGCAGCCCAACCCAGAAAAGACAGTGTTACAGGAGGTCGCTGAGGAGGCGGACACGATCATTTTCGGCAACGGCAAACTCGCCATTCGTGCCTATCTGCAGCGGTTCGGATTTGATCCCAAGCGAATCAACATGAGGGTGAAGAGCCTGTCCGGCGGCGAGAAAAGCCGCCTGCTGCTGGCGCGCATTCTCAAGCATGGCGGCAACTTCCTGGTCATGGACGAGCCGACCAACGACCTCGATCTGCCGACATTGCGACTGCTGGAGGAGGCGCTGC
>JAKUOU010000032.1 GCA_022451065.1 Pedosphaera sp.
CCTACGCGCCGGACATCGAGCCGAGCCTGCGCACCGGTGTCACCGCCACTGCAGCCGCCGCCCTCGATTTGTTGGGTAAACGATAAGTGAGATGAGCGGTATCAAACTCGATCCACCGCATTTCTCAATACCCCACAAATTCGACGAGCAGATGCTTTGGATGAAGGGTGTTCGCTAAGCAACGCAGCAATTCGGCCTCCCTTGTTGCAAACACAGGACATGACGCTTCGCAGAGAGGGCAAGTCCATCAATCCAGCGGCTACGCCGTATTTAACCCTTTGATTTCAGCTAAAAAAAGCTTGCACATCGCTGCCGGCTGGCTAGTGTGTCTGTACTGTTTCCAACAATTGAAAGGAACATTATCATGAAAAAAATAATCGCATTATTCGCAATGGCCGCTGCGGTGGTCGGAGTACAGGCAGCCGAGATCAACCTGAAAGTGGACGGAATGGTTTGCTCTGTCGGTTGTGTCAGTAAGGTCAAACAGAGCCTGACTGTGCTCAAGGGAATCGATATCAAGGGCACTAAGTTCGCTCTCGGCAAGCAGCTCGGCGAGGTCAAGGTCTCATTCTGTGACAAGACCACTTCGAAGAAAAAGATCCTGAACGCCATCAAGAATGCCGGTTACAAAAAGGTAGCTGTTGTCCCTCAAAAGAAGGCCAAGACCAAAACCAAGGCCAAGAAAAAGGCTTAAACATTCAACATTTTCCAATCGGCGTTCCCTTACGGGTGCGCCGATTTTTTTGTACCCTCTCCACTTGACCAAGCGCTTGGTTTTTCCTTTGCATCGGTGGGCTGTTGCCGTTTGCTCTTGCGGAGCGCTTGACCCAAGCGACTCCTGATTTCCCATGAGTACCCTGTTGATTGCTCTGCTCGCCGGTGTCGGATTCATCGTCGCCTACCACACGTACGGCCGTTGGTTGGGCGGCAAAATCTTTCGCCTCTCCGCCGACGCCGTCTGCCCCAGTGAACGCCTCGAGGATGGTGTGGACTACGTGCCGACGAGCAAGTCGGTGGTCTTTGGTCATCACTTCACTTCAATCGCCGGTACCGGCCCGATCGTTGGCCCGGCGATCGCCATCATGTGGGGCTGGGTGCCGGCGCTGTTGTGGGTGGTGCTCGGCTCCATTTTTATCGGCGCAGTACACGACTTTGGCGCGCTGGTGGTGAGCCTGCGCAACAACGGCCAGACCGTCGGCGACATCGCCGGCCGCGTTCTCAACAAGCGCGTGCGGTTGCTCTTCCTGTTCACCTTGTTCATGGCGCTGACGGTGGTCTTGGCGATCTTCGGCTTAGTAATCGCCGCCGTGTTTAAGCAATACCCGGCTGCCATTTTCCCATGCGTGGTACAGATTCCGATCGCCGTGGCTATCGGCGTGCTGCTGCACCGCAAAGGAGTGGATTTGCTCGTGCCGTCGCTCATTGCGCTGGGGGTCATGTATATGGCAGTTATTTTCGGTAACGGCGGTGTACTGGGCGAATTCAACACTGCCCTTGCCTCCTGGCCAATCTGGCAATGGGTTGTCGTGCTGCTTGTGTACTCGTATATCGCCTCAGTACTCCCAGTGTGGACGTTGCTGCAGCCACGTGACTACATCAATTCGCTGCAACTCATCTCCGCGCTCGCGCTGATCGTCCTGGGCCTGTTCGTCGCCGCGTTTGTTGGCTACACGCCCCCCGGCGGCATGGTGCAGGAGCTTGAATTTGTCGCCCCCGCGTTCCAGTGGCATCCCGAGGGTGCACCGATGATTTTTCCGTTTCTATTTATCACGATTGCCTGTGGGGCGGTCAGCGGCTTTCATTGCCTCGTTTCCAGCGGCACGAGCAGCAAGCAGCTGAAGAGCGAAACTGATGCCCGCTTTGTCGGCTACGGTAGCATGCTCACAGAGGGTTTTCTCGCCACGCTGGTTATTCTTGCCTGTGGCGCAGGTCTTGGCCTTGGCTTGATGAAGGACGGAACACTGCTCACCGGCGAAGCCGCTTGGCAGGCACAGTACGCCTCATGGAGTGCCGCTGGAGCGCTTTCGGCCAAGGTCGGCGCATTCGTCAACGGCTCGGCGAATTTTCTGCAGGCGTTTGGCTTTTCCGCCGCGATTTCGGTCGCGTTAATGGGTGTGCTCGTCGCGTCGTTCGCTGGCACCACGCTTGATACTGCCTGCCGCCTGCAACGCTATGTCGTGCAGGAACTGGCCGCCACGCTCGGTGGAAAGGTGAATGAGACAGATGCAAAACCGGCATTACCCTTTGCTTGGTTGCAGAACAAACACGGCGCAACGGTGTTCGCCATTACGGTGGCAACCTTGATGGCCTTTACCCCGCCTGCGTCGCCGGAAGTTCCACTCAGCGCTTCACTTTCCGGCCAGGTGACGCCGGAAATGGAAGACGCATCCTTGGCCAAGCAGACTCAGCCCGATGCGAGGGAGAAAATACAGAAATCCATTGACCAAATGAAGGAGGGCGGGGCCACAGGGATGGCTGCCTGGTTGACCGCCTACTCTGGCAAGGGTGGGCTCATTCTATGGCCACTGTTCGGTGCGACGAACCAGCTGCTCGCAGGGTTGTCATTCATGGTTATCACGTTTTACCTCTGGCGGCGTGGCCGGGCGATTTGGTTCCTTGTTGTACCGATGGTGTTCATGCTCATCATGCCCATGTGGGCCATGATCCATCAACTTTGGTTCAACCCGGGCTGGTTGTTGAGTGTTAAAGAAGGAATTCCCCAGCACGAACCGAGCTACCTCCTTGGCGGCATCGGACTTGCCACGATCGCGTTAGAAATCTGGATGATCATCGAGGCGGTGAAACTATTCCCGAAAGCCAAGGGCGTCCTCGAGGAGAACTCCCTCGAACTTCAGCCGGAATCCATCCCAACTGAAGCCTGAAATGGATTCTCAGCGCATCGGCATCTTCGGCGGTTCGTTCGACCCTGTGCACAACGGTCACGTTCTCGTGGCACGAGCGGCGCTTGAGGAGTTGTCGTTGGATCGTTTATTCATCGTTCCAGCCGCGCAGTCGCCGTTCAAACCGGAGCAACAGCCGGCAAGTGCCAAGGTGCGTTTGCGATTGCTACGTTTGGCCTTTGCGGGGCAATCCAATTGTGAAATCGATCTGCAGGAGTTGAATCGTAATGGCGTCTCCTACTCGGTCGATACTTTGCGCGATTACACCGAGCGCTACTCTGAAGCCAAGCTGCATTATTTGATCGGCGCTGACCATGTGCCGATGCTGCCGCAATGGCGAGATGCCGACGACTTGGCCCAGCTGGCCGAGTTCGTCGTCGTTCCGCGCCCCGGCCAGGTGGTTGAAAAATTTCCAGAACCTTTCAGGGGCCAAGTATTGCGAGGTTGGCCGTTTGAAGTGTCCTCCTCCGCCATCCGCGAGCGTCTTAAGCTTGGCCAAGCGATCGACGGCCTGGTGCCCCCCGCGGTCGCCGAGTCGCTCCAAAACGACAATCCCTACACTTAACCGGCTTTGGCTCGCGTTGAGTGTGGACATTCTCTAGGTTGCCGCTTCGCCATGTCGTTGCTGAAACGTTTTTTTTGTCACTTATCCGCGCTGGTTTTTATAGCGCTTGGGCTTGGCCTGCAGGCGGCGGACTGGCCGCAGTATCTGGGGCCGGGACGGGATGCGGTTTATCCGGGCCAAGCGTTGACGCGCGCTTGGCCAAGCGGCGGGCCGAAGGTATTGTGGCGCAAGAGGGATATCGGTGCAGGCATGAGCGGACTCGTCGTGGCCAAGGACAGGGTCATCCTGTTTCACGAGGTAAATCGTTACGACACGATCGAGTGTCTCGATGTCAAGACCGGCAAGTCGCTCTGGAAAAACAACTACGCTTCGAGCTTCGTCGCCGGCTACGGGAGTAGTGCCGGACCGCGGGCTACGCCGGCGATTATCGGGGATAGGGTTTACACGATGGGCGGGCAGGGCATCGTGGTCTGCACCGACTTTTCGACCGGCAAAACGCTCTGGAAAGTGGACACGCAGAAATCGTATCGCGCTTCTGACGGGTTTTTTGGGATGGCCTGCTCGCCGCTTGTCGAGGGTAATGCGGTGCTGCTCAACATCGGAGGCGAGGCGGGGGCCGGGATTGTTGCGTTCGATAAAAACTCCGGCAAGCTGCTCTGGAAAACGCTCAACGACGAGGCCAGTTATTCTTCGCCGGTGTTGGCCACGCTGCAAGGCAAGCGTCGCGCTGTATTCTTTACTCGCACCGGCCTGGCCGTGATCGACCCAGCCAGCGGCAAAATTGATTTTCAAAACCGTTGGCGTGCGCGAATCCACGCCTCAGTGAATGCCGCCGCGCCATTGGTCGTTGGTGAACGAATTTTTGTTACGTCCAGTTACAACACAGGCGCGCTCGTGGTGCAGGCGGCCACCGACGGCTACGAGACGCTCTGGTCGAACGACACGAGCCTCTCGAGCCAGTACGCGAGCGTGATGCACAGGGATGGTTTCCTGTACGGCACCCACGGGCGCGCGGATGCGCCACCAACACCGGCATTGCGTTGTGTCGAGTTAGCCACAGGCAAAGTGCGCTGGAGCGAGGACGATTTTGGTGACTGCCTGATGATGCTATGCGGCGACCGGCTGCTGGCGCTGATGGAAACCGGTGAATTGGTGTTTGGCCAAGCGAGCCCGGCCGGATGGAAAGAGATCAGCCGCGCCCAGGTTGTTGGCTCCGGTACGCGCAGCCAACCGGCGCTGGCCAATGGCCGGCTCTATGTCCGGGATCGAAACCAACTCGTTTGCCTAGAGATGCCGTAGGCCCGTGGCTTGACCAAGCGGAAGTCGGATTCAGGCGGTAATTCCCTGTGCCCTGGCCAGGCCGGAAAACACCCCTGCCTGAGCCATCAATTCGTCGAAATTCCCCTCTTCGATGATTTTACCATGGCTCAAAACGATGACCCGGTCCATCGACCGCAGGGTAGAGAGTCGATGCGCGATGCAGAGCACAGTGCGATTTTTACTCAATCGGTCGATGGCCCCCTGCACTTCGCCCTCCGCCTTGGAATCGAGCGCCGCGGTGGCCTCGTCCAGCACAAGGATCGGTGCATCCCGGACGAAGGCCCTTGCGATAGCCAGGCGCTGTCGCTGGCCCCCAGAGAGTGTCACACCGCGCTCGCCAATGCGTGTGTCGTACCCCTTCGGCAGTGCGGTGATGAACTCGTGCGCGTGCGCGTGCCGTGCCGCCGCCTCGACCTGATCTCGTGAGCAGCCCGCCTGGCCAAGCGCGATATTCTCCGCCACGCTTAGGTCGAACAACACCACCTCCTGGCTGACTAGCGCCATCTGCTCGCGGAATCCCCGAATGCTCAGGTCACGGAGATCGTGCTTGTCTAGCCTGATGGTGCCCAAGTCGGGATCGTGAAACCGAAACAGCAGATTAATGAGGGTGCTCTTTCCGGAACCGCTCTCACCGACGATGCCCAGCTTGGTGCCCTTCGGGATGGAGAGATCGAGCCCGATTAACACCGGCTCATCCTCGTACGCGAAGGAGATGCCATTAAACTCGATACCCTGCTCGAACCCGGTCACCGGTCTGGCCTCGGGGCGCTCGAGAATGTCCGGCTTTTCGTCGAGGACATTCATCAGGCGCCGGGCGCCGACGCTTGCCTCCTCGATACGCACGTGAAGGCGGGCCAGCTTACGGATGGGGGTGTAAAACATGATGACCCCGGTGAAAAATACCACCAGATCCGGCATGCTGCGCTCGGTGTGGACGACGTACAGGATCAGTGCGCCGATACCGATCATCGATACCGTCTCCACCAGCGGGCCGACAATCTCCCGAGAGCGCACCGTCTTCATCGTCTGTCGGATCAGCTGCCGGGACAGTTCCCGGAACCGGTCGACCCGGGCACCCTCGAGTCCGAACGCCTTGATGACTCGCATGCCGGAAAACATTTCCACCGCTAGGCTGGACTGGTCGATGTTGGCAGCGACTCGTTTGCCTGTTGCCTTGCGGGCTTTTTTGCCAAAATAAACGATGGGGATGACGCAGATTGGGAACAGTACCAGCATGCCGAGGGTCAACTCCCAATCGATCAGGCACAGGCCGGTGAATATGCTTATGATGGCCACCGGCTCGGACACGAGGATGCCCACCCCGGAGGCAAGGCAGGTTTGCAGCAAAAGCGCGTCGCCGTTGATTCGTGTGATCAGGTCGCCCGTGGTTGCGCGGTTGAAGAAGGGAATGGACAACCGGCTCAGGTTGTTGAAAACCGTGACACGCAGGTCGTTGATCACGCGTTCACTGGCCCAGGCCAGACAGTATGCGCCGAGGAATTTTGACGAACCCCTCAAGCCAACCAATAGCGGGAACACCAGCAGGCCGCCGATAATCTGCATCATCGTCAGCTCGTCACCCATTCTCGGCAGCCACGGATCGAGCGTGATGAGAATGTTTTCCTGGATCGAGGCAGCGGTATCTGTAAACCAGTTCCCGGCCGTCTCAGCGGTTGTGGCCATGGCGGCCTCCGGCGGCACCAGGCGGTCGAGCATGGTCTTGGTTGCCCACAGCACGAGCCCGTTCGATGCTCCGAAGAGAATTCCGAAAAAGATACCGGCAACAATCCGGCCCCAGTACGGTTTCAGATAGGGCGCCACGAAGGCGAAGATTTGCCTTAATTTGTGCATGTCGCGATTCCGGTCGCGAGTTCAGTGCCCACGTTGGGCGGCGTGTCGGTTCAGCCGGGCCGGCAGCAGGTTATTTGCCTAGGGCCAGCCGGTTGGCCAAGCGCTCGGGCAGGCCGGCTTTCAAAATCTTGGCCTGCGTTTTCTCGAAATCATACTCCAGCCGGCGCAGCTCGATTGTCCCGGCCTTGAGGTCATAGATGGCGTATCCGGCACGGTGATCACCGTCCCGGGGCTGGCCCACGCTACCGACGTTAATGAAATATTTCTTACCCTTCTCGACCGTCAACGTGTCGTATTTGCCGCCGGTAACGGAGTTGTTCTCGCGGACAAAAGCCAGCGGCACATGGGTGTGGCCGAAAAAACAGACGCCTGTATTTTGGTAGGTGAAGCTGGCCGCTGCGTCGAGTTTGCTCATCACGTAGCCCCAGCGCTTGGGCGCGTCGAGCGTGGCGTGCACGATGGTGAAGTTGGCAATCATGCGCAGGTACTTCAGCCGCTGGAGCCAGTCACGCTCTTCATCGCTCAACTGGTCGCGTGTCCACGTGATGGCGCGGCTGGCGTGCGGGTTGAATCCACTCAAGTCAATGTCGCCGGCACAATACTCGTCGTGGTTACCCATGATGCACGGCATCTCCATGTCACGCACAATCTTAATGCACTCACACGGATTCGGATTGTAACCAACCACGTCCCCCAGGCACACGTAGTGCGTGCAATTGTTCTTTTGCGCATCCTCGAGCACCACCTCGAACGCTTCGAGGTTGGCGTGGATGTCAGCTATCAAAGCGTACTTCATTCAGTCCAACGGAAATCACCCTGTGATTTCAAACCCTCTAAAATTATCCTCACCTTCACCAAATACGATTTCCTCGTCCCGGATGTTACGGCGCAGGCCCGAGTCCCGAACCGCCTGCAGGAACTCCTCCAACTCAGTCTGTTCGCCTTCGGCGATCAGTTCCACCCGGCCATCAGGCAAATTCCGGATGATGCCGAGGACGTCGTACCCGGGAACCAAGGACTTCACTGTGTATCGGAAACCCACTCCCTGCACCCGCCCCGAGTAGTGTACATGGACTCGAACCAGACTCATATTCAGAGGAGCCGGACTGGTTTGGCTCCGGTTGGGGCAACGGTTTGTTACCATCGGAGCGCATCACCCGTGCGTCACGGGCGGGAGATGAGGCCACAAACACCCCATCCCGGCAATCCTTTTGTGAGCGATTTATGCCTGTGGCGCCACGCTAGGCCGCGCCCTGAATATGCTCAATCCCGCATGATCCAGCCACCTCCCACCACGAGGTCGTCCTGATAAAAGACACACGCCTGTCCCGGCGTGATCGCCCGCTGCGGCTCCCGCAGCTTCACAATTGCCCGGTCGTTTTCGACTGGGATCACCGTCGCTTCGGCACCGGGGTGGTTATACCGGATCGCCGCCATCGCTTCGATCGGCTTGGTCAAGCGTTCAAATGGAATCCAGTTGCAGCGTTCAATCCGCAACTCGTCCCGAAGCAGTAACCCCTCCTCGCCGACCACCACCCGGTTGTGTTCCGGATCCAGCTCGACCACGTACATTGGCTTCGACGATGAGAGACCCAGGCCCTTTCGCTGGCCAATGGTGTAAAACTCGATCCCATCATGATGCCCGAGCACTTGGCCACGGGTATCGACGATCTCGCCCTGGTGCTCCTCTACCAACCCGGCGGTCGTCAGGAATTTCTTGTAGTCCTTGTCCGGCACAAAGCAGATTTCCTGGCTCTCCTGCTTTTCCGCCGTCTTCAGGCTCACGCACCGGGCGACCTCGCGTGTCTCGCTCTTCTGCAGGTCGCCCAGCGGAAACATCATATGTGCGAGCTGTTGCTGCCCAAGCGAGAACAGGAAGTATGTCTGATCTTTTCGTGCATCCCGGCCCCGCAACATCACCGTTCGGCCGTTGCGCTTCTCAAGCCGCGCGTAGTGGCCGGTGGCCACGTACTCCGCGCCAAGCTTTCGGGCGCGGTCGATCAGGTTGCCAAACTTGAGTTTCTCGTTGCACATCACGCACGGGTTTGGCGTCCGCCCTGCCTTGTACTCCGCCGCAAAATAGTCGATCACGTCCCGCTGAAACTCCCTCGATTCATCAACGAGATAGTATGGAAAGTCGAGTTTGTCCGCGACTGAGCGGGCGTCCATCACTGCCTGCGGGCCGCAGCACTTGTCCTCGGCGCGGGCCACGCAATCCTGTGGCCAGACCTTGAGCGTGATGCCGACGACGTCGTAACCTTGCTCCACCAACAGCGAGGCCGCCGCAGAGGAGTCCACTCCACCGCTCAGGCCAACGACCACGCGCGTTTTGTTGTTGTCAGCCATTACACAGTGGCCCGTCTGGCATAGCCACAACGATCATTTGGCGATCATGCCGCTTTGGCGGGCGAAGTTGAACAACCCGCCGGCATCGATCACCGGGCGCACCTCGCCTAATGGCTTGATCAAATGTTCCGCACCGGTGGAAGGGTTAAGCACCGTGCCGGCATCAAGATCGACCTTCACCTCGTCGCCGGTCTTGAGAACGTCGCAGAGCCGATCCGTGATGTCGCACGGGTAAAGCTCGCCGGTCGCCACGCAGTTGCGGAAAAAGATGCGGGCAAAGCTTTCAGCCAAAACCAGTTTGCATCCGGCCGAGCCCAGTGCGATTGGTGCGTGCTCTCGGGAACTGCCGCAGCCGAAATTCCGGCCGGCGACCACGATCGGGTAGTTTGAATCCATTTCGCCCTCTACCACATAACGCGCGGGATACAACGGCTCCGGTAGCCCGATCAGTGCGTAACTGCCGAGCTTCTCGTATTCCTCCTGGATCGTCGGGACAAGGTTCAGGTACTGGGCGGGGATGATCTGGTCGGTGTCGATGTTATCTCGCACCACGAAAACCGGCCCTTCAATGACACTGCTCATGGCCGGCATTTGGGCTTAGAAACAGGCGTTTTTCAATTCAAAACGGAATGGACTCGTACTGCCCACCGGCAAACCGCCGGTGGTGCGTGAAGCCGGTGCGCTTGGCCAGGGCGATCGCCTGGTCGAATTGCTCCCCGACACGGCCCGGCCTGTGTGCGTCGGAACCAAAGGTCAGCCCAACGCCAATTTCCCCCGCCATCTCCAGCAGTGCCGGTGACGGGTACATCTCGCCACACGGCTTGTTTAGGCCGTTGGTATTGATCTCGATCGCGATGTCCTGACGCTTCACTTCCTCGAGAAACGGTCTCCACATCGCCGCGCAGTCGCCGCTCGGTTTGTCGCCGAAAACCTTGATCAAATCGCAGTGACCAATGATATCGAACACCCCCAGCGCGGCTGACTGCCGCAGTAACTCGTAATACTCCGCCCAAGCGGCATTGACGTCGCGGCCGCTCCAAGAGTCACGATGATTAGGATGATCAAAACTCCACTTACCTCCAAGATAATGCACTGAAACAATCAAATAATCCCATTTAAAGCGCTTGGCCAAGTCGCGCATCCATTCCTCGTAGCCCGGTACAAAGTCGATTTCCAGGCTCTTTCGGACGGTCACTGAGGGGTTTTCGACCGCCGCCTGGTCGATTTTTTCGATGTACAGATCCAAGTCGCGCTCGAGCATCCGCCAATCGTCAAAATCGTCGCCCGGCATCGGCGCATGCTCAGTGAAACCGATTTCGGTCAAGCCAACGCGTGCCGCTTGGGCAGCGTACTCGGTCGGTTCACCCTCTGCATGACGGCAGAGCGGTGTGTGCATGTGATAATCCGGCGGAAATCCCACGGACACAAACTAGATAAGATTGAGCAGTTGGCCAAGCTCTTGGCTAAAGTTTGGGCTACAATATCCAGCCTTTGCGGTACTCTTTGTGAATGAAGCGGTTGGCCTCGCGCACATTTTTGACGCGCATTTTCTTGGCGTCCCACTCGATCTTTTTGCCGGAGCGAAGCGCCACTAGGCCAAGCAGCATGGCCTCGGTCATCGGCCCGGCATAATCGAAATTAGACCAGGCCGGCTTGCCTCCCTTGCAGGCGGCGATCCACTCGAGGTAGTGGTGTCGATTGAAGTCAGCCGGTTTCTCGATCGTCTCCGGCACATTTTTGAAGTCGGCCGCCGTCGCGCCGGAGAGGAAGGTGCCCTTTCCCCAGTACATGGGGATGTAGAGTGAATCTTTGCTGCCGATGAGGATCGAGCCGTTGCCGGGCAGTGATTTCTGCCTAGCCAGGGCTGGATCCGGCTTTTTGCCACCGTCGTACCAGACGACCTTCACCGGTTTGCGTTTCCCTTCCTCAGGGAAATGGTAGGTGATAATCGACCACTTGGGCGCCGTCTCACTGTTTACGCCGGAGGAAACAGCCTCGAGCGTTTTGGGGTTGCGCAGGTTGAGCGCCCAATAGGCCAAGTCAGAGTTGTGGCAACCCATGTCGCCGACGGCCCCGGTACCAAAGTCCCAAAAGCCTCGCCACTTGAACGGATGATACGCCGGGTGGTACGGGCGTTCGGGAGCCGGGCCAAGCCAAAGATCCCAGCTGACATTCTTCGGCACCGGCGGGGTGCCGCTCGGCCGGCCGATGCCCTGCGGCCAGATGGGCCGATCCGTCCAGATGTGAACCTCCTTCACGTCACCCAGAGCGCCGGCTTGAATCAGTTCAACGTAGCGCCTTGAGTCGGGATTTGAGTGCCCTTGGTTTCCCATCTGCGTGGCGACCTTATGCTTACTGGCGAGCTCGGTCAGCACGCGCGCCTCGAAGACGGAGTGGGTCAGCGGTTTTTGGCAGTAAACATGTTTGCCCAGGCGGATGGCCATCGCAGCGGCCGGGGCGTGGGTATGATCGGGAGTGGAGACCGTCACCGCGTCGATATTTTTATTTTCTTTCTCCAGCATATCGCGGAAGTCGGCATACTTGGCTGCCTTCGCGTGCCGGTTGAACATGTGAGCCGCCTTGCCGGGATCCACGTCACAAAGCGCCACGATGTTCTGGCTTTCGCAGCCGTCGATGTCGACCTGCCCTTTGCCGCCGGAACCGATCGCTGCGATATTGAGGCGTTCGTTCGCGCCGAACACACGGCGTGGTACAACCATCGGGAAGGCAATCGCGCCGGTCGCCACAGCTGTGGTTCTCAGGAATTCTCTACGACGAATAGGAGAAACTTGTGGAGTTGTCATAAGCTAAAAGGGTGGCGACATTCTCACCCTCGGCAGCCTAACCGTCAAGCCAAGCCGGTGGCCTGACTGACAGCCTCGACGCAGCGGGTGCAGAGGGTGGCATGTTCGTCGTGCGAGCCGACGGTGGGTTCCCAGCGCCAGCAGCGTTCGCATTTTTCGCCCTCGGCATTGGCCACGCCGATCTGCAACTCCTCGCCTTCGCCCGTCTCGAGCTTGAGTTGCGAGACATTGACCAACTCGCGGAGGTCCTCCTGATACAATTGGGCAACCTCGAATTCGTTGCCGCTGCCAGTGAGGGTTACACAGGCCTCTAAGCCCTTGCCGATCTGCTTGGCTTGGCGTGCTTCCTCAAGCACCGGGAGGGCGCGTTCGCGGATGACAAACATCGTTTCCCAGTTGGCCGATTCCTCGGCGCTGATGCTGAATTCGAACGGCTCCCAGTCGGTCAGGTGCACACCTGCAGAGTCAAGGTGCGGGATGGCCTCCCATGCCTCGTCGGCGGTGAACACGATCATCGGGGAGAGCATCTTGGCGAAGCCCTGCACGAGCCGGTAAAGCGTTGTTTGCGTCGAGCGCCGACGCGTCGAGTTGGCCGGTGAGGTGTAGAGGCGATCTTTCACCGTGTCGTGGTAAATCGCTGAGAGTTCCACGGCGACGAACTGCGTGATGCGTTGGTAGGCGATGTGGAATTCGCACTTGTCGAATGCCGCGCGGACGTCGGCATCGAGCTTTGCGAACGCGTCAAGTATCCAGCGGTCGAGCCCGGTCAACTCACTGTCGGCAACGGTGTGTTGCGCCGGGTCAAAGTCGTACAGGTTGCTGAGCTGATAGCGAAGGGCGTTGCGAATGCCGCGATACGCCTCAGCGACTTTTTTAATGCGTTC
Organism: Pedosphaera sp.; assembly: GCA_022451065.1. GTDB lineage: Bacteria > Verrucomicrobiota > Verrucomicrobiia > Limisphaerales > UBA1096 > UBA1096. The sequence continues at coordinate 12,671 of JAKUOU010000032.1, forward strand.
TTCGCTGACGGTGATGTCATTTCGAAAATCCTGCGACGCCACCCACAGCCGGACGATGTCCGCGCCATACTGGCCGACGTAGGCCTCGGCAGTTTGTGGCTTGGAGTGGCCACCAGCCTGTTTACTTTTGGAGATTTTCTCGCGGTCAGCGTCGACCATGAAGCCGTGCGTCAGCACGTTGCGATACGGTGCCACACCATTACCGGCCAGCGACAAAAGCAACGAGGATTGAAACCAGCCGCGGTGCTGGTCGCTGCCCTCAAGGTAGTAGTCGGCCTGCCACGCGTCGGGCGAATCGGCCTCGGCGCCCGGCCGGCCGAGTTCGCTGCGCTGCATGAGCACGGCGCGCGACGACGAGCCGGAATCGATCCACACGTCGAGCGTGTCGGTGGACTTGGCCACAGGCTTTGCGCCGTCCCAGTCGTCCGGCTTCACTGCGGCCCACAGGTCGGCGACGTCGCGTTCGAACCAGACATTCGAGCCGTGTTCCTCCACGAGATCGGCGGTTTTGAGGACGATCCGCGAGTCGAGGATCGGCTCGCCTTGGGCGTCATAAAACGCCGGGATTGGCACGCCCCATGAACGCTGCCGCGAGATGCACCAGTCGGGACGCGACTGCACTGCGCCCTCGATCCGGTTGCGTCCCCAGCCGGGAAGCCAGTTGACGCCATCGATGGCGGCGAGTGCCTTGCCACGAAAACCGTCGTGATCGATGTTGACGAACCACTGGTCCATTGAACGAAAAATCACAGGCGTTTTGCTGCGCCAACAGTGCGGGTAGCTGTGTTCGTAACGCTCCTCAAACGCCAGCTTGTTGCCAGCCTTGAGCACCTCGATGACGGCTTCATTGGCTTCGCATTTGCCTTTGCGCTCGAGGATTTGTTTCCCGACGAGCTCGTCGGGAATCTGCTGCTCCTCCGGCAGGTCGGCGGTGCGGGTGAGGCGGCCGGTGTCGTCCACAGGCGAGTAGATTGGTAGGCCATTGGCGCGGCCAAGGTTGTAGTCGTCCTGACCGTGCCCGGGCGCGATGTGCACCAGGCCGGTGCCGGCGCTGTCGTCCACGAACATGTCGCCGGCGAACAGTTTGCCGGTGCGGTTGCAGAACGGGTGGTGATATTCCAGCTCGGCCATTTGGTCGCTCTGCACCGTGCGCAAAATCTCGAAGTCACCCGCCCAGCCGCACTTCTCGACGATCGTGTCGAGCAGCGGCACGCTGACGAGCAGCGCCTCTTCCCCGACTCGAATCAATTGGTAGTCGAACCGTGAATTGTAGGCGACGGCGAGGTTGGCCGGCAGTGTCCACGGCGTGGTCGTCCAGATCAGCAGGTGCATGTCGGTCTCGCCGACGATTGGGAATTTAACGTAGACACTCTGGCTGACGTGATCCTGATATTCGACCTCCGCCTCGGCCAGCGCTGTGCGGCACGGGATGCTCCAGTAAACCGGTTTTTTGCCGCGATAAACAAACCCCTTCTCGACCAACTCGGCAAACAACCGCAGCTCCTCAGCCTCGTACGCGGGGTGGAGTGTCAGGTACGGATTGTCCCATTCGCCGAGCACGCCGAGCCGCTTGAACTGCTCGCGCTGTTTATCGACGAAGCCAAGCGCGTACTCCTCGCAGGCTTTGCGAATCGTCGCCGGCGTGGCGTCGGTGTTGCCGTCCTTGCGCATCTGCTGTGTGACCTTGAACTCGATAGGCAACCCGTGGCAGTCCCAGCCCGGTACGTACGGCACGTGTTTACCTCGCAGCGTCTGGTACTTGAGAATGAAGTCCTTGAGAATCTTGTTCAGCGCTGTGCCGATGTGCACGTCCCCATTGGCGAATGGCGGGCCGTCGTGCAGCAGAAAGCGCTCGGCGCCTTCGCGGCGTTTTTGGATCTGCTCGTACAGGCCGTCTGCATGCCACTTGGCCAGGCGTTCCGGTTCGCGCTGGACGAGGCCGGCGCGCATCGGGAAATCCGTCTGCGGCAGATTCAATGTTTTTTTATACTCCATCCTGGAACCCGCCCGGGCGGGCAGGCGCGGGAACCTACCAGTCCGCTTAGCCAAAGGCAAAAGCAGAAACCTGCCGGGAGTGCTTGGCTTGACTGCGATTGGTCAAGCGGTACGGTTGGCGGCATGAAGAATCACTTCGTTCGACCAACCGTCACCTCTCTGCTGCTCGTCTGTGCTGCGCTTGGCCTGTCCGCCGAGGAACCCAGGCTGGAGCAAAGCAAACGCCGGCTTGCCATCAACGAGCTGCACGGCAAGCCTGCACCCAAGCTGGCGCTGACCCAGTGGTTGAACACCAAGGGGGGTAAGGCACCTGAAACCAAGGGCAAGATCGTCGTGCTCGATTTTTGGGCGACGTGGTGTGGTCCTTGCATTGCCTCCATTCCCAAGACCAACAAGCTCAGGAAAAAGTATGCCGACAAGGGTGTGGTCATCATTGGCGTCTGCGCTTCGCGCGGCGGCGAGAAAATGAAGCAGACCGCCGAGCAGCACGGCATTGAGTACCCGGTTGCGCTCGACGCAGACGGCAAAGTGGTTGGTGCCTATGCCGTCAACAGCTATCCCGACTACTACATCATTGATCGCGACGGAAAGTTGCGGTGGGGTGATATTGCCAATGCGGATGTTGAGAAAGCCATAGGGCATTTATTGGCCAAGAAATAATTTCCGAATGATAGCATGACCGATACGATATACCCAAGAAGCCCGTATGAAGTGATGGACGGCTGGGTGCACCTGCCGCGCCTGGTTGACAAAATTCGCCTGCACGAGGCCGGCCAATTGCCCGACGATTATCAGCCGAACTATCTGCACAAAGGATTCGACTTGGCTTGGTTCAAGGCCAGCGGCGTCGAGTCGGACACCCTTGTCGGCGTTGTCCAAAATTCGATCACCGACGGCCAGGTCAGCGACTGGGTCAAGGCCAACGTGAACGCCTCCGACGAAGCCAAGGCGGCGTTGCGTGGTAAGCTGTTGAGCTACGGCACCGAGGGCGCGCTGCTTGAGCTGCTCATCAAGCGGAAGGCCGAGTCTGGACTGCAGGATCGGGACGACATCCGTTGCATGTTCGACTACATCGACGCCGACGAAGGCCGAAGCTGATCACTCTGCTTGGCCAGGCTCTGCTTGGATTTTTTGGGTGGTGCGGAAGTGGAGCTTGGCGACTTTGCCAAGCTTGTTCATTCCATGTTTTTTGAGGAACTCCGCGCCGGCGGCGTCCACTTTTGACGAGGCGCCCTTGGGCAATTCCAGGTCAAACTCCCGGCCAAGCGCGGCAAGGCGTTCGACGAACACAGCTCGTGCCAAGATCGACGCGGCGGCCACCGCGATGTCGGACTCGGCCTTATGCATTTGCACCAATTCAAGTTGGCGGCCTTCCTCCATCAGCGCGCTTTTCACCGTGGCTTTGTTCCGCGCGAACTGGTCGCTAACCGCGCGCTGCGGCGGCGGCTCCATGCGATGCCGCTGGCCAAGCAGATTCTCGATGACGCGCGCGTGGCCCCAGGCGAGAATCTTGTTCACGTTGCGCATGGTTTGGTGAAGTCGGTTGTACGTGGCATTGCCGATCGGCACGACGGAGTGGACGCAGCCGGGGATTTCACGAATGCCCTTGGCCAAGGTGGCAATTTTCTTGTCGGTGGTGATGGTTTTGGAATCCTTGACGCCCAGTTCGTGCAGCGTGCGGGCCACCGGCTCGTTAACGTAAACACCGGCGACAACCAGTGGCCCAAAAAAATCGCCCTTTCCACTTTCGTCGACGCCAAGTCGGGGCTCAAGTTGTTCTGGCTGCATCTCAAGTTCGTAGCCGAGGGTCGCCTGGCCGAGCACCTCCGGCTCGAGGGTGAACTCGACAAACTCGCGCGTGCCTTTGCCCTGCGCGAGCAGCTTGCCGCTCTCGTACCAGGTGACGGTGAGGCCCGGACGCTTGAAGCTGTAAAGGGCATGCGGCACATCGGCGGTGTCAAAATCGCGCTTGGCCAGGATTCCGCGCAACATCTCCGCCTGCTCGGGAGAGAGTTTGGCGGTGTGGCTGGTCATCAGGCGGAAATGGGTTCGCCGGCAGGCTCAACCCATTTGTCGTGTTCTCGGATGAGATCGACGAGGCTCTCGACTGCCTCGGCTTCGGGGATGTTGAACCGCACCGGCTCGCGGCCGACGTAGAGGTTGATCTTGTTTGGCGCGCCGCCAACGTAGCCGAAATCGGCATCGGCCATTTCACCCGGACCGTTCACGATGCATCCCATGATGGCGATTTTCACGCCCTTGAGGTGCTCGGTGCGGGCCTTGATGCGGGCGGTGACTTCCTGCAGGTCAAACAGCGTACGTCCGCAGCTTGGGCAGGCGACGAAGTCGGTTTTGAACGAGCGACAACCGGCGGCCTGCAAAATATTGTAGGCTAGGCGCAGCGATTGGCCGGCACCACTCTCGCCGCGAATCAAAATGGCGTCCCCAATGCCGTCGCACAGCAGCGAGCCGATCACGACGGCGGCGCGCAGCAGGGCGATGTTTGGTTCGAGCGGCGTGTCGCCGAAGCTGAGGCAGTCCTTCAGCAAAATTGGATTTGCGCGGCCAAGCGCCTTAAGCCGGCCGGCCAAAAGCCGAAAGGCGATGATAGTGGGCAGGTCGATGTCGTCCTTCACCGTGACGAGTTGGGTGTCGCAGTTGATGGAAAACGCCTCGCGCGGATCGACTTCCATCACGTTGAGTTCCTCGTAAACTGCTTCCGGCTTCACGTCGTCGCCTGGCTGGATGCGCGGCACGAGCTTGTCCCAGGCGGCGCTCGTCACAACAACGCGGATGGTTTGTTCACCGCCGCACTTCACACCGTCGGTCAACTCGATCTCCGGTGTTGAACGGCGTGCGTAATCGAACGGGTCGTAGGCCAGCGGCACGTCCGGCACCTCGGCGACCGGGTCGGTCAACTCGGGGATCTGCGCGAGCAGGTCATTGCAGACGGCGATTTCGTTGGGCGAATCCTCAGTGAGCGAAACGCGGATGGTGTCGCCCAGGCCGTCGCACAGCAGCGAGCCGATTCCGATGGCGCTCTTGATGCGGCCATCCTCACCGTCGCCGGCCTCGGTGACACCCAGGTGCAGCGGGTAATTCCAGTCCGACCCGAGCTTGGCTAAGCGCGCGGCCAGAAGCCGGTAACACTCGATCATCACCTTTGGGTTGCTGGACTTCATCGAAAACTTGAAATTGTGAAAGTCGCGTGCGCGTGCGATATGGGCAAACTCAAGCGCACTCTCCACCATGCCCAGTGGCGTGTCGCCGTAGCGGTTCATGATGCGGTCGCTGAGCGAGCCGTGGTTGGTGCCGATACGCAGTGCTCGGTTGCGCGTTTTGCACTCCTCGACAAGCGGCCCAAATTCCTCTTCGATGCGGTTAAGTTCCGAGGCATACTCGTCGTCAGAGTATTCGCGGATGTTGAATTTTTTGGAGTCAGCGTAGTTGCCGGGGTTGACGCGAACCATCTCGCACCACTTCACCGCCTCGAGTGCGGCATCCGGCTTGAAATGAATGTCGGCGACCACCGGCACATTCGAGCCGCGCGCACGGATGCCGGCAACGATCGGCTCGAGGTTGGCGGCGTAGCGCTTGGTTTGCGCGGTGATGCGTACGATCTGGCAGCCGGCATCGACCAAGGCCATTGATTGCTCGATGCAGGCGTTGGTGTCGAGCGTGCTGCAGGTGATCATCGACTGGCGAACGACAGGTTTACCGCTGCCGACGGTGACGCCTCCGTTCTCCGGTTCACCGATGATCACCGGGCGCGTTTCCCGGCGCGCATGCCGAAACGGAGAGGCGCAGTAGTTCATGGCGGTGGCTATTCGCTGGCGGCAGGAGTGGGGTCGGCCGGTGCCTTTATTTCAACTTCGTTGTTAAACATGTCAACGAAGATATCTGAACGCTCAAAAACATCATGGAACGTTACGTAAACCATCAATGAAATTAGCGCGACTGCAAAACCAGTGGTCGCCCACTCCTGGAGTTTAACTGGGATTTTGCGGCGGAAAATGCCCTCGATCAAACCCATTACGGTGTGGCCGCCATCTAGCACTGGGATCGGCAGCATGTTAAGGATGGCGAGGTTTACATTAAGCAGCACGAGAAAATTCAATGCCAGTCGATAGTCTATTTTCACCATGGCACCGATCATCGCGAGGATGCCGACCGGGCCGCTCAAGTCGCTCACGCCGACCCCGGTCTGTTCCTTGTGAAACAGCGCATATAGAGTCCGCCACATGAGCGAGCCGACTTCCGAGATGTTCTCCCAAGGCGTCGGCCCGGGTTGGCGTTCAATGTAAACCCTAGGGCCGCTACCGAACTGTACACCGATCATCACCTTGCCCTCGATCAAGCGTGGTGTGATTGGCAAAGTGATCCGTTCCTCATTGCGATGAACAACAATCTCGGTTGCCGTGCCGCCGTTTTTTTGCAGTTCATCGATCAACTGGCCTTGGCCGCCGATCGGGATTTCGCCGAGCGAGATAATTTTGTCGTCTGCTTTCAAGCCGGCCTCGTCGGCTGCTTGTCCCGCGAGCACGCGTCCCACGATAGGCGGATACTTCGACGGAAGGTCGAGTGTCCTGATTGGTATCTCGTCACTGACCGGCGTGGACATCAGCACTCGGGTGAATTCGCCGTTGTCACGCAGGAATGTCACCTCGAAGCGGTTCGTCAACGACAAGGCGGTTAGTTTGTACGCCTCCTCCCAAGAAGCGATTGGCTCACCGTCGATCTTCGTGACGACGTCGCCTTCGCGAATGCCCAACTCATACTCTGCCGATTCCTCGCTTAGATTGCCTACCACGGGAGGTGTAATCATTTCCGGTAGGCCGACGAAATAGATGACGGTCGCCAGCACGACGGCGAACACGATGTTCATGATCGGACCGGCGACGGCGACGGCGATCTTGGCCCACGGTGAAATCTCCGGGAGCGGCTCGGTGTCCTCCTCGTTTTTGCCTTCGATTGCGTCGCTAGTGAGCATCTGCGGCAGTTTCACAAAGCCGCCAGCCGGGATGGCCCGGACGGTGTAAAGGATACCGTCTTTTTCTCTCTTCCACAGAATTTTGCCGAAGCCGATCGCGAACTCCTCCACCTTCATACCGCACTTGCGCGCGACGAAATAGTGACCCCACTCATGCACAAAGATCGCCGCGCCAAAGAGCAGCAGCACAGCGACGATCACGTAAATTGTCGTTAAAACAACCATCTATTTAATTTCGTTTGGACAGGCGCAAAAGGGGCGCAACCGATGGAACAGTCAACGAAAAGCGCTAAATTGTTCAAAATTAAACCGAATTCCCCGCTGCCCCGGCCAACGAGGATTACATTCTAGACAGCGCGGCGTCAAACCGCTTCAAAACCTGCACTTGGCCAAGTACCTCCATTAAATGATACAGGCTCGGGCCAACCTTGCTGCCGGTGCAGGCCACGCGGGCCGGCATGACGAGCACCTTGTTCTTCACATCGCGCTCGGCGGCCGTGGCCTTGAGCGCCTCCTGCAGCGTATCGCCGTCAAACTTGGCCAGGCCGGCGTACGCTTTCCGGAGCGCGGCCAGGTGCGGCTTGTTCTCCTCCGTCAACGCCTGGGCGGCCGCCTCGGCGTTTAGCTCCACCTCGTCTCTAAAGAAAAATCCGATGTAGCCGGCAACGTCGTTGAGGTTTTTGATTTTATCCGTGCACAAGCCCAGCGCGGCGGCCGCGTAGTCGGCATCGCGATCCGCGGGGTCGAGCCCGGCGGCCTGCAGTTGAGCAAGCGCCTGGCTTTTGAAATCGTCCGGGGACAGTGCACGGATATGCTCGAAGTTCAGCCAGTCGAGTTTGGCTATGTCAAACCGCGCGTTGGCCCGCTGCACACCGGGGAGGTCGAATCGCTCGATCAATTCAGCCGTCGGCATCATCTCGGTGTCGTCCTTCGGCGACCAGCCTAGGAGGCTGAGGTAATTCACCACAGCCGATGGCAGGTAGCCGCCCTCCATGTACGTGCTCATCGACGCGCCAGTGTCACGCTTGCTCATCTTCGAGCCGTCGTTGTTCAGAATCAGCGGGATGTGCGCAAACTTCGGAGCCTCCACGTCGAATGCCTTAAAAAGCTCAACATGCTTGGAGGTGTTCGAGAGGTGATCCTCGCCGCGAATGACATGAGTGATGTTCATCTCGATGTCGTCCACCACGTTCACGAGATGAAACACCGGCTTGCCGTCGGATCGAACGATCACAAAATCGGGATCCGCTTCTTCGCGGTCGGTGAGTTTGCGGACGACATCGCCGGCCACCAGGTCGGGGATTGTGACCGGCTCGCGGGTCATGCGGAACTTGACCGCGCCCTCGTGCTCGTACGCCAGGTCCTTGTCGAGTAGTTCCTGAATTCTGCGCTGATAAATTTCGCCGCGCTGCGATTGAAAATATGGCCCTAAATCGCCCTTGCTCTCCTGCATCGCATCGCCGGATACAGGGCCTTCATCCCAGTCAAGCCCGAGCCAGCGCAGGCCGTCCAGGATCACATCGACCGCTTCGCGGGTGTTGCGGGCGTCATCCGTATCTTCCACCCGCAGAACGAATGTGCCGCCGGTGTGCCTCGCATACAGCCAGTTGAACAGCGCCGTGCGAGCGCCGCCGATGTGAAGATAGCCGGTTGGACTGGGTGCAAATCGAACTCGAAGACTCATTTACTAGATGGTTCCCAAAAAAACCGGCGCGGACGTTACCGGCCCCCCGGTCACCGGGCAAGCCTTGGGGTCCGCTTGGCCAAGTGGGCTATTTCAGGGCGCGAAGTTTGATGTCCTTGTATTCGACGTGCATGACTTGGCCGCCGTGGAGTTGCAGGCCGATGTGCCCTTCCGTCCGGCCCTTGTCGTTGGTCAGCTTCGTTGAAACGACTCCGTTGATTTTCACCGTGACGTCGCCGCCCTTGGCCGTCAGCTCGAGGTCGGTCCATTCGCCTTTTTTGTAGGCGCGTTTTTTTGCCACTTCAGCGGTCGGCTGGTGGACCCAGCCACGGCCGCCGGTCTCGTACAGGCCGCCGGTCTCATCCGTCTCGTCCACCTCGACCTGAAAGCCGTGGACGCTGACGCCGCTCTTCACTCGATCGACGCGAAAATAAAACCCGCTGTCGCCATGCAGCACGCGGAACTTGGCTTTCACCACGAAATCCCTGAAGCGTTTCTTGCTCAGCAAAATACCGTGGCGAGGTTCATTCTTCGGGCTGGTCCCGATGATGGTGCCATCCTTCACCTCCCATTTGCCGCCCGGCGTGGGTTCCCAGCCGTCGAGGTTTTTGCCGTTGAAGAGCGGCTGGAACTTGGCATCGGCTGCCTGTGTAGAAACGCCGGCCAAAAGGAGCAGGCCTAAAACCAATCCAAGGGTGAGTGTTTTTTTCATGTGCGAGCGACCGGCAGCCTATCGCACCCTGCTGATTTGCCAAGCGCTTAGGCCGCCGAACAGCGCGTGCGGTGTCCATGCGGCGAGATGCGGCGAGAGTTGGCCGCCGACGGCCATCGCGAATTGCTGAACCATGAAGAATGCCAGGCAAACGATGATGCCAGCGGCGACACCCACTGCGGCGTTACGTCGGCCGGTCGGTGCGGCGAATGGGATCGCGATCAGCACGACGATGAAGCACGTCAGTGGTTCGGCCAAACGGGCCTGGTATTGGGCGTTGAGGATCGCTTTTTTTTCCGGCGTTATGGCTGGGTGGATGCGTCTGTAGCCGTCGATCTCGGCCAACGACACGCTCCAGCGCTTGTGCGCCCGCTTATCGAACAGCGGCGCGATCTTCAGTTCGCCCTCGATTTGTGCTGGTGTTTCGTCGAACTCCTCAAGACGGAGTGTTTCGCGCCAGGTGATGGCGTGCGCCTCAGGGAATCCTTCCGTGGGTGCGTAGTCCTTGATGGGGATATCGTTGCCATCAATTCCTTTAGCCTTTAAAAAAGTCCATCCGTCATCCTCCCACAGCGCAATTGGAGTCATGATTTCGCGCTTCGGCTGGTCGTCGTCCCATTTCCACGAGATGATGATGGGGTTCTTGCCAACGCCGCGCATCTCTCCGGTCGCCGGATTGAACGCCGGTATTTGCCAGCTGCGGTTGGCACGATCGTTGCGGAATTTCACATCGGCGATCCATCCGCGGCCGAGGGGGCTTTCTTCGCCGGCCGCCTGGCCGCCCTTGATGATTTCCCCCTCGCGCAGGCCGTTTGGCAGCCAATTCTCGTTCGACCAATACAATCCCGCAGAGAGCAGCACACCAACAAGCAGGTAAGGCGAGCTCATACGAAACATGCCGACGCCGGCGTTACGGATGGCGATGAACTCGTGGTGACGCGAGTGCTGGTTGATGGCGTACATGAGCGATAGCAGCAGCGCCACCGGCACGACGACGAAGAAATTCCCTGGCAGTGTCACCCAGTAAAACCGTGCGATCTCGGCCGCACTCAATCCGGCAAACTCATCCAGCCCGTTGATCAGGTCGAAGGCAATCCACAGGATCATAAACCCGGACAGACAAATGATGAACGGAACGAGCCACTCGCGAATGAGATAGCGATCCAGCAGACGCATGAGCGGCGCAGCGTATCCATCGGCTAAGGTCAAGGCAAGCGGCGCGCTTGGTCAGGCGCTTAAAAGAGGCCCGGTATGAGGGCCTTGCGCTTGGCCGGGTAATCCGGAAACTGTCCGCGATACCAGCGGTGGTGTGCCCGGGCACGCGGCACAAGGTTGGCCATCGTCCACGCCGCGAATGCCAGTCCAGCCGGGCTCCATGTTAGCAGTGCCCAGCCGATCCACTCGACGATTTCGCCGAGATAGTTCGGGCAGGAAACCCAGCGGAACATTCCGCCGTGCGGGATAGAGTATTTGCCAGGATTCTCCCTACGCAATCGCAGCAGCCGATTGCAGGAATCCATGTTGATCACCAAGCCGATGCCAAAAACCATTAACCCCGTGATAAAGCGCCAGTTGCCAAGCCAGGCGGAACTGTCGATGGTCGGGTGGATAAACAGCCAGGCGCCCTGCAGCGAGCCGTTGATGAGATTGAACACCAACCCCATCAGCATCAGCAGCATTGGCATCGGGCTGCTGGTCTTGGCCAGGCGGAACGGATAAATCCACGCCCGGTGCACATAGTGCGTCTGCCAGATCAGGAAAAACAGGAGCATCACCGGCGACTCCCAGCCGCGAACCCACACGAAGGCGCTGGCTGGGACGATCACTGCCGGCGACTCCATTAGCAGCCAGCCGGAGCGGGCGCTGATCAGCGGACCCCAGGTGCCCTGGTTGTGTCGTCCGTAGGGGGCGTTTATGAAGCAGAGGCAGATCGCAATTGGCAGCGCCAGTGCCAACCACACCCAGGTGAACATGGTGAGCCAATCGGGGTCAGTCGCGATAGTGATGGTTTCGGGCGGCATCGGTGCGTGCCCTATCAGGGACAAACTAGCCTGTGATTCAAGCTAAAAACATCAGCGCTTTACAGCTTCACAGGCGAGGGATAGTTTTTCCGGATGTCGTCAAAACTCGACGAGTCGGATTTTGTAGATCGGGACCTCGAGGCTACGAAGGAGACCGGCGTACTTTCCCCCGGGTCGGACGAATCCAGCGCCCCGCCCAGCCGCGAGGAACTGACCTCACGCGTCAGCGAGACACAGCAAAAGCTGGTCGAGCTCAAGCGGATGCAGGAGGAGCTTGAGCGCGAGCGAAATGACGTCGAGGAGGCGCGCAAGCGGCGCACCGAGCTGGCCACCGGCCGTGAGGAAATGGTGCAGAACATCACGCGCGGCATTGGCTTGCTGGAGGAGGCCGAGTTGTCCAGCGGTCGCACCACCGAGCAGCTCGCCATGACCGTCAGCGACCTGCAGGGGTCATTGGACAAGGTCACCGGCATTGAAGAGGGGGAATGGACGGAGGAGAATTGGAGTGTCGAGCTGACCAAGGCACTGACCACCATTGAGAATGCCCGGATGGAATGGAACTCCGCCCGGCTCAAGTGGCCTGTGCTTGACGGCGAGACGGACGTCCCGTTTACCGACGGGCAACCACAGGTCATCGAGCGTCCCGGTCTCGAGCAATTCAGTTTCTGGCAGCTCAGCCGGTTCGGGCTGGCCTTTACCTGGCCCCTGGTCGTGGTCGGCATTGCCATTGTCATTCTGCTGATTCTGTTCCCGAGTTGAGCCGTCATGGGCTTATTCCGACGCAATGATCCAATCGCGAGCCGGGCCAGGGCACTTAAGGCCCGCTTGGCGGACTTGGAGTCACAAATCGAGCAACTCGACCAGGCCGCCCCCGCGCCGCCGAAAACACCCCCCGCCGTGCACGAACTCAAGCCTGGCGATGAGCCGTTGCCTCCCCGACCGAGCCACCCGCTTTCGGAGCAGCCGCTGGGCACGACCGACCCGGAAAACGAAACCCTGTGGGATTGGTTCAGTAGCCGGTTCCGCAAGCCGCCGGTCTCCTCCAACCCGAGGATGGTCAACTTCCTCGCCGCTGGGAGTATTCAGGGACTACGGCCGCTGCGGTACGAGCGCCGCGTGGCGCGCAACCGGTTCCTGGCCTTCAGTGCTCTCCTGGTGCTCGTGCTGATCTGCCTGTTTTTGACTCTCCTGCAGCAATGAGTGACGAGACCACCCTCACGATCCGTGTTGCCATCACCGTGATCGCGGCGGTCATTGCCATCGCCGTCGCTGTGGTTTTTGGCCGTGAGGACGACCGCGATGATTAGCGCTGCCTCCATCGCCACGCGGCACGGCACGTTCGTCGCACAATTCAACCACACCGGCCTGTGCCAACTGGACTTCCCTGGCAAGGCTGCCCCGCCCCCGACCGGGTCGCCCAAGCGCTGGCTGGCGGCCACCGCCGCCGCGCTCGAGTCGTTGCTGCTTGGCCAGGCGCCACAAAAACTGCCCCCGATGGACCTGTCGACCGGCACCGATTTCCAGCAATCGGTTTGGAGGCAACTCCTCAAAATCCCGCTTGGTCAAACACGATCTTACGGAGAACTGGCGCAGTGCTTGGCCAAACCGGGCGCCTCGCGAGCCGTCGGCTCGGCCTGCGGCTCCAACCCGATCCCGGTCATCGTTCCTTGCCACCGGGTGCTGGCGGCGCACCGGCGCCTTGGCGGCTTCTCGGGCGGCCTCGACTGGAAGCAGCGTCTGCTGCGTATAGAGCAGGCCGAGTTTATCGGGTGATTCCTTTTTTGCAGAAGTCCCGCCACCGATTTGTTAATCTGCGCCGTGCGAAGGCTTCGCCTGTCACCGAGCATGACTTCTTTTGTGTGGGTAATCCGAAAAACCGTTCTTTGTAGTGGAACCACGGTTGGGTTTGCCCTTGCCGGCGCGACGCTGATCGCCGGCCCAATCGAGGAGTTTGACCAATGGATTGCTCGTTACGAGGCGGCGCCATTGGAGGCCCGGCCGGGCTTGGAGGCAGAGGGGGTGCGCTTGGCCAAGCGGCGTCAGCCGCTGATGCTGCGATTGATCGCAACCCAACCGCGATTGGCCCTGCAACGCGCCGTTCCTCGACTTGCCAGGCTGCCGGAGTCCATATCCCAACATCTCGAGCAACATACCGAGGGTCTGGCGGAGTACACCGTGACGGTTGCCTGTGGTGGGATGGGGCATCGCACCTGCCAGGTGGAGCGAACACTCACGCTCAACGGTGGTGTGCTGACCCCGCGCTTGTTCGGGCGCCGAGCGCATCTTGGCTCGAAGAGGGGCCTGCCGGTATACGGTATTGTGCTCGGTGGGCAAATGGCGATCGCTGATGAGCCGGCCCGCGAGCTTTCCGCTGCCGAGAAAACCGTGCTGGGTCTCGCGGCAGATCAAACCGTCCTTTCGCTGGCCGGTGAAAGGCGTACGTTCGATACCCCGGCGGCGGGGGCCGACTGGCAGCGGACACTCATCGCCGCCGAGCAGGTGCCCGGCCCGGCGGTGCACCTGCGGCCGGTGGCCAAGCAGAGGCCGCACGTAGGGTGGACCACCGGCAAAAAAAACGTCCTGTTCATTCGCGTTGACTTCTCCGACCTCGAGGGCAGCCCGCTGAACGATGAGGCGACGATGTTCTCGATGAATCGCACCAACGAGTTTCTCGAGGACAACTCGTACGGCAAGCTCACGATCGACACGACGCTGGTGCCGGGAGTGTTACGCATGCCCAAGCCGGCGGCGTGGTACCAGGCCGAGCCGGAAAGCCGAGACGACAAGTTGCTGGATCACGCCCGCGACGCGGCCCGCTTGGTTGGCGCGAAATACAATTACCGCGACTATAACCTGTATATCGTTTGCTTCGACTCGATCTTCGACGGCTGGGCCGGCAAGGCGCGTGTCGGTACGATCGGGCTTTGGCTCAACGGTGGCTTCGACAACGACACCATCCAGCATGAGCTCGGCCACAACCTCGGCCTGTTCCACGCCAACGCCTGGGTGCCGTCGCAGAGCGATTCCCCGATCGGCTCCGGGGAGCACGAGGAGTACGGAGATCCCTACGACAACATGGGAAATTATTCGCCGTACGGGCACTTCAACGTCTATTTCAAGAATTATCTCTGGTGGATTCCGGACGCATCGGTGAAATCCGTTTCGCGCACCGGCACCTATCGGGTGAAGGCGCACGACCACCGCGAGTCCGGTATCGGCGTGCGTGCGCTGAAGATTGGCAAAAACTCCGGGCGCGACTACTGGGTGGGCGTTCGGCACTGGCTGGTCGGGAATGAGATCATGCTGCGCTGGGGGCTCAAGTCGGGCAGCTCAATGAGCGGCGATGGCTCGCTGCTGCTCGACATGACGCCGGAAACCCGCCGTGAATTTGAGGAGAGTCAGCCGCGCGACCACTCTCTACAGATGGGCAAAACGTTTCACGACAGTAGCCGTCGGGTGTCGATCACCCCGGTGGCCCGCGGCGGCGATGGCCACAAACTGTGGGTGGACATGCGCGTGATGTACGGCTCGGCTGACTCCAACCGCTCACCCAGCGTGAGCATCGACGGGTCGTCCGTGGAGGGCAAAGTGGGCGAACCGTTTCGTCTCACGGCCAGTGGCTTCGATCCTGACAGCGACGCGCTGTTTTATATTTGGAAGTTCGGCGACGGCAGTGACGCAGCCTACGGCAGGACCGTTTCGCACACCTACTTTCTCGGCGCGGACTCGGCGTTCTCGGTTACTTGCACGGCGGTCGACGGCAGGGGCGGCAGCGCAACGGCAACAATCTCGGTTCAGTTGGAGGGAAGCGACGACCCGGTCAACAGTTGGACCCAAACCACGCTGCCGGACACCGGCAACCTGTCGTTTGCGGCATTTGGTGGAGGGCAGTTTCTCGCGGGGGGCGACGGAGGTACTTTGGCCAAGCGCGATGCCGGCGGGACGGTCTGGTCCAGGGTCGGCGACAGCGGCACAAGGCAGCGGCTCTTCGGCGGCGCGATCACAGGAGGCACGCGCTTGGCAGTCGGCTGGTTGGGCGCGGTGACGGTTTCCAAAAACGCGGGCACATGGCGTCTAGCAAAGGGGGTCGAGTTGGTGAACCTTGAGGATGTGATCCATGATGGTGACCAGTTCATCGCCGTGGGCAAGACAGGCAAGGTTGGCCTTTCGCCGGACGGTGAGGCGTGGACGTTTCACGAAAGCGGCACCGCCGCCTGGCTCAAGCATGTCACGATCGGCGGCGGTACTTACGCAGCGGTTGGCACGCGGGGCACAATCGTTACCTCAATCAACGGTTCAAAGTGGACGGAGCGCAACACGCCAACGACAAACGGCCTAGAGAGCGTGGCATTTGGCAACGGCCAGTTTGTCGCCGTCGGTTTTAAGGGCACGATCCTCTACTCGGGCAACGGGCAACGCTGGATCAGCGCCAAGTCGGGCACGGATGAGTGGCTAAACGATGTGACATTCGGCGGGGGGATGTTTATGGCGGTTGGTGCCAACGGCACACTGTTGACCTCGCCCGACGGCAAGGCTTGGTTGCGCCGTAGCTCCGGCACGGAGACGACGCTTGGCGGCGTGGCGTTTGGCGCTCGGCGGTTCGTCATTGTCGGGCGCGACGGGCTGATCCTCGAGTCGGGACAACTGGCCGCGCCGCCGGTGCCAACGCTCTCGGCCGCCTTGACCAAGGGTGGCAAGCTGCGGCTGGTCATCGACGGGCAGGGGGTCGGGCTCTTCCGCATCGAGGTCTCGGATGACCTTCAGGAATGGAGGGTTCTCAAGCGCATCCGGCAGATTGAGGCCAAGCCGGTGGAGTTCATTGATGAATCGGTCACGGCAGATCGCAGTCACTTTTACCGCACTGTCACGCCGTAGCCGTTTTGCCTTCCGCTTAGCCAAGAGGTGCAGTAGGTTTGGCCGCGTTAACTTGAATACAGATGAACACTTTCCTGAGGTTATTCAGTTGGACGACCCTCTTTTGCTGCGCGGCATGTGGTGAGGCGAACGATAAAACGGCCAAACCGGCCAGCATCCCAAAGCCGATTGTGAATCCATCCAATGAACCCCTGACAAAAGCGGCGAAGGCCGAATCCATTACACTCGGCGGTGGATGTTTTTGGTGTGTGGAGGCGGTGTACCAACGTATCGAGGGCATCACAAAAGTGACCTCCGGCTACATGGGTGGTAAGGTGCCTAATCCCACATACAAACAAATCTGCACCGGCCAAACTGGCCACGCCGAGGTGGTGAAGGTAGAGTTTGACCCGGCAAAACTTTCCCTCGAAAAAGTGCTGGCGGTGTTTTGGAAAGCGCACGATCCCACCACGCTCAACCGGCAGGGTGCGGACGTTGGCACACAGTATCGCTCGGCGATTTTTTATCATAACGACGCCGATAAGGCTGTGGCGGAGAAATCCATGCAAGCGGCGGGCAAGTCGGGTGAGTTTAGGAGTCCGATCGTGACAGAGATCACCCGGGCTGGAACATTTTACAAGGCCGAGGAGTATCACCAAAACTACTTCAATCTGAACTCTAACGCGCCGTACTGCCGTGCTGTAATCTGGCCCAAGCTTAACAAGCTCGGGCTCAAGTTTAAAAAATAGCTGCCGAGCCGGTCGGCGTTACGGTGTGTCCTTGTCCGTTGAAGATTATGCTCAAGTACGCACCGTAAAAGGAAGTTCCCGTCAATTACTTCAATGAAAGTAGCAACAAACTCCTCGCGATTCATCAGCCTGTTCTTCACCCCTGTCGCCTACCTATTGTTGGCAGCAGTAGCACGGGCAGAGGATCTGGCACCTTACAGTTTCGATCATTTTTTTGACACCTCACGCCTGGTCAAAATCGACCTGAAGGTTGAACCAGCGGATTGGGACAAGGTGCGCGTGCAGCATCGTTCGCTGGTCAAAACCCTGCGCACTGACATCCCTCCATCGGAGCAGAAGAAACCGTTCAGTTACGTGTCTGCGAACCTAACAATCGACGGTACCGACATCGGCAGAGTGGCAATTCGAAAGAAGGGTTTCGTCGGATCACTCGACTATGATCGTCCCTCGCTTAAGATCCAGATTGACCAGTATGAAAAGAAAAAGATGTTCGCTGGCGTGGACACGCTCACGCTGAATAACAACAAGCAAGACGGCTCGCGAGTCCATCAACTTGTCGGCTACCAGTTTTTTCGCGCAGCGGGACTACCGGCATCTCACTGCAACCTTGCGCTCGTGAGCGTGAACGGCAAATCACTCGGCGTTTATTCCAATGTCGAGTCGCTCGACAAGCACTACTTCCGCCGCACGTTCAAAAGCGCCAAGGGTACTCTGTATGAAGGCACAGTTTGCGACTTTCATGTGCACTCACTGGTCAGGTTCGAGCGCAAGTTTGGATCGAAAAAAGCCATTGCATCCATCAAAAATGCCAGCATGGCGTTGGATTCTGATGACCGCTCGATCCTGGACAAACTCGGCAGGCATCTGGATCTCGACCAGTTTTATCGTTACTGGGCGGCAGAGGTGCTCGTCGGCCACTGGGACGGCTACGTCAGCAACAAGAACAACTACTTCGTTTATTTCGACTCGAAATCGGAGCGACTGCATTTCCTCCCGTGGGGCCTCGATCAGTTGGCGACCGATCGCAATATGTTTTGGCGTCAAGGCTTTGATCCACCCAAGTCTATCAAGGCAGATGCAGCTATTCCACGCCGGCTCTATAAAAATCCGGAGGCCCAGAAAAAATATTTTGCGGCGATGCGTTCGCTGCTAGATGAGGTTTGGGATGAGAAAAAGCTCGTCACACAGATCGATAATCTACAGGCCATGATCAATCCCCACCGTATTGAGAAAAGTTTCTGGAGTCGGCGCCATGCCTCCACATTCCAAAAGTTCATCAGCCGGCGTCGCGCGGAAATTCTCGACGAGATCGCCGACGGAAAATTTCCCCAGTGGACACTGGAGTCGCGGGAGATGATGGGTGAAATCGTGAAAGTGGCCGACAGCAACAGCACGTTCTCCTTTAAAATGACCGATGCTAAAAAAGGGGGGCGTGGTTTTGTGACAGCCAAGGGAACCGGGCAGGTAGATATGAAATACGGTAATAAAGCCGTGATCTTCGGTTCGCCCGCATATGGATTGCGACAAAACGGGCGGCGCTCCGTCACGCTGCGAATCCATCGGGAGAATGCCGCTGACGGGGAACCTGAGGCGGTTGAGGTCACTTTCCCACGGCCAAGGCTGACGGCCGAGCGGCCGGAGGCGTCCTATCGGATTGATGTTTTTGCCAGTCCTGCCCAGGGGGATCTGTTTGTATCTAACTCACGTGAGCCGCTGGGGCGATTGGCTGGCAATGTGGTGCTCACCCGGTTTGGAACCGACCCTGGCGATATAATTGAAGGCCGCTTGGAGAGCGAAGTGTTCCGGTTTCTCCCCAACAACGATGAGAAATAAGTAATTTGTTCCAGCGCTTGGCCAAGTGGCCGGTCATTCGCGTGGTTTGAGGAGGAGTCGATAAAACCGATTGGCAGTGCTTGGCCAATTTTTGTCGGTGACTTGTGCCGCTTGAGCTTCGGCGGCCGCCTCAATTGTTTTCAACGGAAACCACTCCGCTTGGTCAAGCGCGTCGGTGTATTGAACGACGCAACCCTTGCGTTTTGGAAGTTGAAATGACAGCACGATCCCTTCTGCCGCAATTTTGATTTCTGTGAAGCTGATGCTGATTCGTTCATCCGGAACTCCCGGTGAACCGTGATCATTCCAGCTCGCACGCCAATACTCAGCACCTGCCTCCATTCCTTGGGGTACGACCTGTTTGGCTACGAGTGAAAACCCACGACCATCTGTCGTTGGGTGCCAGTCATCCAGATAGTGCAGCTCTAGGATCGTCTTGCCGACTTGATCGACGATTTCCAGCCGGCCGCCACCATTACTCAACTTGCCTGAGTATACTCCGCCGGTGGAAATTTCCCCGCCGTAACGAGTGGCAAACGCGCGAGCATTTCGCACCAGCAAAAGTCGTTCGCCGGGATCGAGGGTTTTATCCGTGTCGGTCAAAAAGGAGAAACGCACTTCGCCGGCCACCGTCAGGCCGGTGAGGTTTAACGGCTGTTTGCTGTTGTTCAGTAGTTCGATGAATTCAAAGTCGGACGCCCTGAAGGTGGAATCAACCGAAAGTTCATCCGGTGTCGGATCTGCTGGGTGATAGTGAAGCTCGGAGACGAGCAGGTCGCCGGTAACCGGGGAGGGCGCGATAGAGTAAAACTGAGTCAGAGGGCCAGACCATTTGCTGGAAAGCGGCGGGTTGTTCGAGCCAGTCAGGCTTCTGTGCGTCGTCTTGTAAACTCGTGCGGTCAGTAGTGTGCTATCAGTGATTTTGATCGGCGTGTTCCCGTAGAGAACCGCTTTGGCGGCAACGCTGCCACCCGATCGCCGAGGGTCGGTTCCGTTCAGGGTGTAATAGATTTTCCCGCCCTCCTTTGATTTGAGGCTGACGAGCGTGCCGGGCTGGGTGTACCCGGCCGGCCTGTCGGACTCCGGCGGGTCGACGAACTGTTTTTCCATGAACGAAATCCTTTGGGAGAGCCATGTTTTCATGTGGTTCACCTCGCCCTGATAGGTGCCGCCATAGGCGCTGCGCGGCCGCTGGTTCCACTTGGCCAAGTTGCGCTTTTGGGCTTCCGTCAGTTCGTTGGCCATCCCGTCGATGATGGCATTAATGTTGGCCTTGCTAAATTCCGCACGGCGAAGCGACTGGAAACGGTCGATGTATTTTTGAAAAAAATCGATGTCCTTGAACATGCGGTTCCACCACGGATAGTTGAAAAAATCCGTGCCACGGTCGCTGGAGGTCGAGCGCCATGTTCTGGGATTATTATCCCTTCCATCCGTCGAGCCGAGTGCTCTGTCAAAATCCCAGATCGGCCCAAAGGTTAACTTGCCGCCGCGGGGTTTGTACATGTAGCCGCTGAGCCGAAGTGCATCGACGTTGAAAGCCACGACATTGAGCAGGTGATGGTCTATTGCCGCATCGACATCGATGTATTTTGCATAGCCTCGTGTGGGATTCTTGAAATATGAAGCGTTCAGCGCCGTGCCCATATCGTTGAAAAATCGGCGGACATATTGCTGCTGGGCATCACGCTCGGGTCGCTCGATCTCCTCTTCTTTCGGGTAGACGTATTTGATGCTTTGACCGGCGGCACCAAAGCCGGAATCGCCGGGGTCGCTACGGTCGATTTTAAAGATGTAACCACCGGAAACATCCGGCTCTTTTTTGTGCTCCTCGAACAGTCGCTCAACGTCCACACGGTCGGCATCGCGGCTGATTTTTTCCATCAGTGCATAGACCCCATAGTAATCCGAACTGGAGAGAGCGCCTCCGCCGGTATTCAGGTATACCTCGACAAACCGGGTTCGTGGCGCGTACCTGCCAATTTGGCGGCTTAACTCGAAAATGAATGGGTTGTGCATCAACGTGAGGTCGAAATTATATGGCCCCCACAACACCCAGTCCGATTCGTTTGGCATGCCGAGCAGCGGTAGGTTTTTGTCCTCGCCGAACTCGTCCTGCACCTCGAGCGACAGCGATGCCTTTGAGCGTCCGCCCGTGCTCGAGCCACGCACTTTGATGCCGACCTGACTGGCCGCGGCGAAACCATTCCTAAACCGGCTGCGCCCGTTTTCTGGCTCGATAATGGCCATCGACGCCATCTGGTAATCACCCGATGGCGGTCGACCGTCACCGTAATTCTCAAGAAGGATCAGCGGCAGGTTGGACGAGGCGTTGGCCAGGCTACGCTGGATTTCAATATACATCTCGCTGCCGACCGGCCCCATGCCGCCTTGAGGATGCACCAACCGGGCCTTGACGGGGGCGGTTTCTCGGAGCGTCAGCGGGCCGGAGTAAACCGGTGACGACTCCGACGGGATAGTACCGTCTAGGGTGTAGTGGATGTTGGCTTTCGGGTTGGCTGCCTCCGGTCGTTCCAACTCGACCTGGATTGATGTCTGGAACGACTGACTGGGCTGCAAAAAGGCTACGCCTGCCTCCAAGCCGGGAACCGTTTCGTCGTTTCTGGCCCGTGGTGTCGGAACGAACATATACCCAAACGAATTCATTACCTCCGTTTTTTTGTAGGCGATCAACTCCGGCAAAATCAGCAAATCGGAGCTGGTGACCAGGTTGTTCAGCCCATGAATCGCGAGCAGGTTGCGGCCTTCGACCAGAACGTTCCCTGCGTTTGGGATGGAAAATTCAACGGGCGTTGTTGCTGTCGAGTCGGGTCGGTTTTGAGGTGCGCCGGATTTCCAGTTCAACGTTGCTGGGGCGTTGTCGCTGGCGACTTTTTTGCCGTTGATGAAGGCGGCGAATCCATCCTCGTATTGCAGGTTCAGTGCCAGTTCATCGATAATCGACAAGTCCGCCACGTCGAACGGAATACGGATGTAAACCGTTTCGTTGTTGTTCCGCATTTGGGCGACATTCAGCTTGATACGGTTGCCGTAATCATAACCGACACCGGTCCTTCCGGATTTCCATCCGGAGTCGTCAAAGTCGGTTTTTTTCCAGGCTGCATCGTCCGAGTTGTTCACAGGGACAATTGCCCGGGCAGCCGCACTTTGTTTGATGAGCACCACCTGATCCCGCTTTGTGTTTCCCTTGCCAAACGAGACATCCTCGTGCTGCGGCGGATATGTCGGGGAGAATTCCGAGACGATGCCCGATTTTGTATCCAGCAACGCGAGGTAGCCGCCCTCCTTCCGCAGCCTGAAGTTAGTGTGCAGCGGTGCGTTGAGGTTTGTGCGGTTTTTTCCTGAGGCAAAAACAACAAGATAGCCGCGCGCCGGCAATGTGACTGCGGGGAACTCCCACTTCAGTTTATGGCTTGGGTCGTCCGTTAAAGACCAGCCTCTCAAGTTAGCCGGCGAACCGTCCGGATTGTAGATCTCAATCCAATCGGAGCGATCGTCATCGTCGTCGATGGTGCTCCTGCGGTTGTCCGCCATGAACTCCGATATCTCAGGTGCTGAAAACGCAGGAATGCACATCAGCAGAAAAGCCGCACTCATGAGTTTTATTGAATTATTCATTCATCCTCCGTAGTCGTTGTCGTCACTGACTGCAGCAAGCTAATTCCAAATAGGCGACGGTAGGGGCTTCCAACTTCACACACTCATTTTAATCCATAATGAATTTTGGCTCATAGAATTTTATGTAAAACCAAATCCACATTGCCGCGACCCAAGGCTCGTGCCGATTACTTTCTTATTATAGGCCTCTTCGGGTCCGCTCTACCTGATTTCCCAGCCTTCTCGAACTGCTTCCCTTATGTACTGTTGAGCGGCATCGTTGCCAATCGCTTTCAGGTTCTTGGAGTCCCATTGGAATCCGCCACCCGACCGATAGGCGACATTGCCGAGCAACACCGTTTCTGTGAGTGGACCCGAATAGTCGAAATTACAGGTTGCCGTTTTTCCACCTTTGCACGCTGTGATCCACTCCTTGTGAAATCCAGGCGAATCCGGAATTGATTGTTCCGGTGCGCTAAAGTTCGAGAACTTCTCTTCAGGGTAGAGTTTGCGGCTTCCGAATCCGCATACCAGGATACCTTCTGTGCCGACAAAGACATTGTTGGCACCCTTGAGGGAGAGATTCTTTTCCTTCAGCACCTGAGGGCCGCTACCAGTGTGATACCAGTGCAATGTGACATCGCCGCGGTTGCCTTTTGCCGGATACTTGAAACTGGTCGTCATCGACTTTGGCGTGGTCTGTGGATGTGGCTCGGCGCCGTTCACTTCGACGTGAGTCGGATAATCGAGCTCCAGAGACCAGAAGGGGATATCAAGGGTATGGCATCCCCAGTTGCCTGTTTCGCCAGTACCGAAGTCCCACCAAAATCGCCAGTTGTAAGGGCAATAGGCTTTGTTGTAGTCACGTTTCGGAGCTGGCCCCAACCAGACGTCCCAGTTGAGATGCGAGGGGACTTCCTGTTTGTCCTTGGGGATGGCTGGCATTCCACGACTACCACCAACCCAACTGTGAACTTCTGTCACATTCCCGATTACCCCAGCACGGATCAGTTCGACGACTCGGTGCACGTTACTGATCGTGTGCCGTTGTACACCCAGTTGGGTAGCCAGGTTGTTCTTGGCGGCAAGTTCAGTCATTTTGCGAACCTGCCACACATCGTGTGCCATCGGTTTTTCGCAATAGAGGTGCTTTCCAAGCGACATGGCAATCATTGACGGATTGAAATGCGAATGGTCTGGCGTGCTGACAACGACGGCGTCGATATCCTTCTCCATTTTGTCGAACATGACACGATAGTCGTTAAACTTCGCCACTTTGGGGAATTGACCGAAGCCTTTTGCACCTCGTTTTTCGTCGACGTCACACAGGGCAACGATATTTTGGCTGGAGACTCCTCGCAAATTCGATCCTCCCTGTCCTCCGATGCCGATCAACGCAACATTTAATTTCTCATTCGGCGAGTCAACCGCTCGAGAGACTGTTTTACCTGTCAGGCAGATCCCACTGCTCGCGGCTATCATCTTCATCGCATCACGGCGGTTGATTGTGCGTTTCATGAAATCGGCTTTCTGGGTAAGAGTATGGGAATGTGCCTTCATAATGAAATCTGGTGGAAACGTGAGTTTTTTGTCGTCAACAGTCAAACCTCAAAGGATTGGCCAACTGCTAATTTTACTGGGTCAAGGTTTAGATGTAACACCGTGAACCAGCCTACGAAGACAACCTCTCGGCTTTCAGGTGGTGGAGTGGGTAGGTTTAGATGCTAGCAGTCTTCAATGCTTTACTTTGCTGTTCACTTCTTCGAGCCACTTCATCGCCTCAGTCGGCACCTTGGATTTTTGCTTCTTGGTGTTGATCGGCCCGTCATAAAGTACCTTTCCGTCTGGATTTATGACCTTTAGCGCGGCCTCTCCATTTGCGTTTTTGTAATGCAATTCGCCTCTCGTTGTGTCCTTGACCACATAACTAACACTGCTACTGACACTGCTGCTTACAACGGAGGTCTCATTCTGCTTGGAATTGGCGTTCTCCGCTTCTGTCTTCTTAGTGGTGGCCTTTGAAAACGCTTTGATGCCGCCGACCAGTGGCAATTGAATATTTGTCGCATCCAGGTCAATTGTTAATTCGGTGCCAGGATCTGGTCGCAACGTAAATTCACGATCACTGGACATGATCATCAAGCCGATCTGTTGGCCCACGGGTATCACTTGGTCATCGGGTTGAAGGTCGAATTTCATTTCGTAAAAACGCCCCGGCACTAGAGGTTCACTTTCGGTCAGCGACCGATGATTTTGCGGGTCGGCCCAGCCGCGCGTGATGATATTGTCGGTAATCTTGGCGTTCTTGTTGCCATTCCAAGGCAGGGAAACCAGCCAGACAGACAGATTGGCAGTGGGTTTATTGCTGGCCAGTTTGACCGTGATTCTGGGGGTTCCAGAAAGATGCACGGCTTCGGTCAATTTTTCCGTTAAGTACATCAACCGATGCTCTGTCCAATCGGCCTGGGCCAGTGCCGAGCCGCTAAATGAAAAGTTATCTACTATGGTTTCTTTGCCCTGTGTTGAATTCGTTGCAATTGTCAGCTTACCCATCTCTGGTGCACCGGCGGCAAGATGAAAAGTGACCGGGGACGCCTCGGGGTTCGGATAGTCCTCGTAGGATTTCGGTTTGTTTCTATCAGTCCCTTCTCGGACGATCCAAGCTCGCGCGTCTTTTTCGACATTGTTTTCAAAGCCGTGCAGATATCGTGTAAACCAGCGGTTCATCAATTTGATGGGAGGCAATCCCTCGTGACCACCCTGATGGTAATACACTTGGAGTGGGACGCCTTTTTCTTTAAGCGCTTGATAGATTCGGTTGCTGTGTTCGGGCATGACATTCCAATCGTTAAACGCATGTGACATTAACACCGCAGCTTTTACTGGCGCCAAGTCGTTGAGATAATCTCGACCAGCCCAAAATTTGTTGTAGTCGCCGGTTATACGATCGATTCCACTAGCCATGTCTTTATCGCGAACATTACAGTCGCAATATTCGCGTATCTTTGGATTGCCGCTATTGATAAAGTCGTACAGCACGTCGATGTCTTCTCCCATATAACCACCAGGGGAGCGAACCAAACCGTTGGATCGGTAGTAATGATAATAGGATGTGTTTGGAGCGACCGGAATGATCGCCTCCAAACCTTCAACGCCGGTTGTTGCAGCAGCTAAGCACAAGGTGCCGTTGTATGATGTACCTGTCATCCCTACCTTGCCGGTTGACCAATATGCGGTGACGGGTTGGTTGCCGTCTAGCGTCGTGTATCCCGCCGCCCGCCCGTTCAGCCAGTCGATCACCGCTTTAGGGGCAAGCGATTCATTATCGCCGCCGACCGTTGGACATCCTTGTGACAACCCGGTACCTGGCGAAGACGAGTGAACGACGGCAAAGCCACGAGGCACCCAATCCTTGACATGTCCTTTTGAGATGATCGGCCGCTCGCCTTTTCGTTTGGCGGATGGAGCATCCTTTCGTTTCGGCGGTTCGACACCTAACTCGTGTCTGGTGTCCCACATGAAACTGTGAACCGGTTTGGCAGTGCCTGCGAAATACGGACTTGAATTATAGATCACCGGTACTTTCAAGCCTTCGGTGTCAGTTTGCCGCGGACGCGTCACATCCACGTGCATTCGATCCTTCTTGCCGTCTCCGTCGGAATCAAAGCCGGTTTCAACCCACAAATCGTGGCGGATCCACATGTCGGGGTCTTTAAACCTAGGCGCGATTTGTGTTTCCCCGTCTTTAATGATGGGCACCGCTTTTTTCCGTGATTCCGGTTTTGGATCTTCGGCAAACGATGAATGGCAAGCAAAGAACAAAGCTGAAAGGCAAAACTTCTCCACCAACCGACAGCACTCATTTGAAAGTGGTGTTTTCATAGCGAGGCAACACTCATCTTCATAGTCGCAGTTTTCAAGGCGTTTTAGCTATTGCTGCAATAAGCCTTCAGTTTTAAACACTCAGGGTTTATGGCTGAACCCCAATCATACAGGCTAGAGTCACATAACGGATTGTGGAACACGGAGAAGGATTAAAGCTTCGTGCAAAACTTGGCCAAGCTTTTGACCTACTCATCAAATCCGGCTTGAAGTTGAACCGGAGGAGGATGAATCTTTTGCCCGTGGTTCTGAAATTTCAATTCGCAGATCTAACCTGCCGGACAGCATTCCTGCTTGCCCTCTTGCTTGCCGCCCCGGTCCTTGGTCAGGAGGCGTCGAACATTGATTCCTTCG